>JAGDCW010000053.1 GCA_017958305.1 Bacteroidales bacterium
GAAACGGATGTGGCCTGCCTGCGCATACTCACTCCCGAAGGGCGGCCTTACCGCGACTATCCGGCCGCGGCCTGCCGCCTGGACAGCATCGAGGCGGTGCGTCAGGTGAGTTCCATCGAAATCGTTTTCCGCACGGAACGTGTCCGCGCGTGCGGTCTCCGTTTTGACGAGCGTTTCGGGCTGGGCCGTCCCTGGCCCTGCAGCGAGGAGTTCCTGTTTCTGGTGGCTTGTATGAGGGCCGGCCTCAGGATCGACTATTTTCCGCTCGATGCAGTGGTGCACCCCCGGGAGAGTACCACCCGCCGTCGCAGTCAGGGCGAACCGGCCATGCTGGAGAAATCGGGGGCTGTGAATGCCGTCCTGTACGGTTGCCCGGGCGCCTATCTGCGCAATTTGCTGTCGCTGCTCAAAGCGGGCGCGATGAGAAAAGAGCAGGGGCTGTCGGCCCTGGCGTTCCTGCGCTACAAGAACAAGGGTACGCGTGAAGCCCTGCGTGGCAGGGAAGCCGCGGCATCTGCCAAATGAAGATATGACTGACTGGAAAGACATACTACGGAAAATGCTGGCCAAGGGCGGCTATCTGCTGCGTCGCGCCAGCGTGGTGGAACGCAACGGACAATTGGCCCGCGAAAGCCTGGCCCTGGCCCGGCAAAGCTGCCCGGCCTCCATCGCCTCGGTGGTGTTTTCCTGCGACCGGGCCATGCAGTTGGAGGCTTTCTTGCGATCCTATCGCGAAAAGGTGGCCCATGCCGGACAGATGTATGTCCTGTACCGGGCCTCGGACGAAGGCCATGCCCGCAGTTACCGGGAATTGAGGCAGGAAATGGCCGCCAGTTCACTGGACGGACGGCTGACGTGGGTGGAAGAGACGGATTTCCGCACCCAGCTGCTGGACATACTGGAGCATTGCACCTGCCGTACGGTGGCGCTCTATGTCGATGACATGCTCTTTTTGCATCCGATCGACTACGATGTCCTCAAGGAAGTGGACACCACCCTTTACATCCCTTCCATCTGCCGCGGACGGGACATGCGCTACAGTGCCGTGCTGGGCCGGCCCATCGATTTGCCCGACTTGACGCCCTCGCCCTATCCGCCCCTTTTGGCTTTCCGTTGGAACCAGTACCGGGAGCTGTCCGACTGGACCTATCCCCTGGGTGTCTCTGGCTATTTTTACGGTCGCGACGAATTGCTGGCCCTCTGCCGTCGGATCGGTTTTCGCCATCCCAATTCGCTGGAAAGCGCCATGCAGGCCTACAAGGATGTGTTTGCCGAACGGCTGGGACTGTGCTGTGAAAAGGCCGCCTGCTGCTGTGTCCATGCCAACCGGGTGCAGACCGAGGTGGCCAACACAGACCTGGGCTACTTCACTGTGGCGGAATTGCTGGAACGCTGGCAAAAGGGCGAGTGCATCGATCTGCGCCCCTTCGACGGTTTGTCGCGGGCCGAAGCCTGGCACCTGAAATACACCTTTGTGCCCCGTCGCCGCATGCCGGCCGAATGGGAGCCGCAGGCCTTCGTGCAACTGACCTGGCCGCATGAGGACACCGACTGGCGCGACATGCTGCCCGAGGTGACCGAATGCTTCGTGGCCATGGCCCGTGCCATCCTGCGCTTCGAGCCTTTGCTGGTTGTCTGCCGCGACGCCGAGACTGTGCGCCGACTGATCGCCGCCCCGCAAGACGCCCCCTTGCGCTTCTGCGAGTCGGCCTCGGACGATACCTGGGCCCGTGACCACGGCGGCATCGGCCGTTGGGACGGACAGCGTCTGGCGGTCTGTGATTTCGGCTACAATGCCTGGGGCGCCAAATTCCCCTTCGAAAAAGACAACGCCATCACAGCCGCCCTGCGCCGGGCCGGCATCTTCGCCGACCGCGACTATGTGGACTGTCTGGACTGCATCCTCGAAGGCGGCAGCCTGGAATCGGACGGACAGGGTACGCTGCTCACCACGGAAAGCTGTCTGCTGTCGCAGCACCGCAACGACCTGGACAAGGCCGGGGCGGAAGCCATGCTTCGCGACCGACTGGGCGCCGGACGGGTGCTGTGGATCAAGCACTCCTACCTGGCCGGAGACGATACGGACGGCCATATCGACATGCTGGCCCGTTTCTGCGATGTCGGCACCATTGCCTACATGGCACCGCCCGAATCCCCGGCCCCCGGGTCGGACCTGGCTCCGTCGGAACGTGAAGTGGAGGAGCGTCAGAGAGCCTCCCTGCAAGCCTTGGAAACAGAACTGCTGGCTCTCAGGCAGGCCAACGGCTTGCCCTACCGGCTCATTGCGCTGCCTTGCCCCGATCCGGTTTACGAGGAGGGCGAACGTCTGCCCGCCAGTTATGCCAATTTCCTGATTTTGAATGGGGCAGTGTTGGTGCCGGTTTACCGGGTGCCCCAGGACGATGCGGCGCTGTCGCGCCTGGCCGAGGCCTTCCCGGGGCGGGAGATTGTCGGCATCGACTGCCGTGTGTTGATCCGCCAGCACGGTTCCCTGCATTGCTCGACCATGCAGTATCCTGCAAGTGGCAAATAATCAGGGCGTAACCGCGTTAAAACATTAAATACCATGTATCCTTTTTTATAGATAATTATATAAACTATCCGAGCCTTTCTCCCTACCTTTGCCATATAATTCCGTACAGATGAGAAAACTCGCCACGACCCTGACAGTGACTGCCTTGCTGATGTCCTTCACCGCCTGCCGACAGGCGCAGGAGAAGGAATTCAGCCACCTGGTCGTGCGCATGGATTTTACCGACAACGTCATGCTGGATGGTACCGTGTCGGCCATCCGCTCGACACAGGTCATGCCTTTTGAGGAACTGGTCGAGTGGGGATCGGTCATCAAGACTTTGACCGAAGACGGTGTCTGGGTCAAGCAGGGAGACACGGTCTGTGTCCTCGAAAACAAGGATCTGGAGGAAATGCAGGATCTGCTCACCGGCTATATCGCCAACGGCCGGCTGAGCTACGAGTCGGGCCTTTCCCGGCTGGAGACGCAATATGCCACCCTGGAGGCCCAGTTGCGCATCAATGAGATACAGTCCAACCTTTCCAGTCTGGATTCCATCCAACTGGCCTATTACACGCCGACCCAGCGCCGCATTGCCGAACTGAATCTTCGCAAGGCCCGTATCGAGGAAGCCAAGCTCAAACGCGAAATCGCCACCACCAAGCTGGTGAACGAAACCGAAGTCATGAAGCTGAAGATCCAGTTGCGCCAGTACGAATCCCTGCAGGAAAGGTACGACGGTCTGGTACAGCGGCTGGTTGTCACCTCGCCGGCCACCGGTCTTTTTTTGCGCAAGCGCAATCCCGACACCGGCTACCTCTACGAGGATGGCGACGTGGTGCGTGGCGCTGTGGGGGAAATACCCTCGACCGATACGATGCAGGTCAAGATGGAAGTGCCCGAGCAGGTCTTCAAGCGCCTGGCAGTGGGCCAACCGGTCGCCTATACCTTCAGCGGTATGCCGGGAGTCCGCGGCTACGGCCGTATAGTCGGCAAGAGCCCGGTTGGTCGGGACAGGAGAAACACCTCGCTCACATATTTCGATGTGGTGGCCTCGGTCGATTCCTGCATCCGTCAGCCGCAGCCGGGCATGTCGGCCAATTGCCTGGTGACGGTGAGGACGCTGCCCGACACCCTGGCCGTCCCCATTGTCTCGGTCTTCGACCAGGACAGCTGCAAGGTGGTCTATGTCAAGCAAGGCAACGGCTATGTGCAGCAGGAGGTGACCACTGGCTGGCAATCCTCCCAGAGTGTCGTCATCGTCAAGGGCGTGGCACCGGGCATGCAACTGTCCCTGATCCGGCCCAAGGACCATCAAATCAAAGCAAAAAGATTTCTGTCAAAAAATAATGAGGAATAGCATATGAAAAGAACCATTGAAATCCTGGCCTTTGTCTTACTTCTGGCGCTGACCGCCTGCGGCGGCAAACAGTCGAAAAAACAGGTGATTCCTGTGACGACGGTCCGTCAGGGTACCTTCTACATCGATTTGTATGAAGAAGGGGAAATACAGGCCACCCAGTCGAAGATCATCTCTTCGCCGGAGATATCCTGGCGCTATGGCAGCAACCTGAAGATCGCCACGCTCATCGAGGACGGTACCGAGGTGGAGGAGGGCGATACGGTGATGACTTTCGACCCCACCGAGGTGCGCAAGGCCATCGTCGATGCCGAGCAGCGGCTGGAAATCCACTATGCCGAGCTGGAAAAGATGACCACGCAGCAGAAGTCCAACCTGGAAGGCATGCTGTCCGACCTGGAAGTGAGCCGGATTTCGCTCGAGATTTCCCGTTTGAACCTGGAGTCTTCCCAGTTTGAGGCCGAAATCACCCGCAAGCAGATAGAGCTCAATCTCGAACAGGCCGAAATATCCCTGGAACAATCGGAAGCCCAGATCGAGAACACCAAGCGTCAGCAGCGTGAGGAGATGCAGCAGATGAAGCTGACCATCCAGCAGGCCGAAAACGAGTTGAAGGATGCCCATGAAACCCTCAAACTCCTGGCCGTCACGGCTCCGTCGCCCGGCATTGTCATCATCCGGCGCAACTATTCCACCCAGGCCAAATACCAGGAAGGCGAACAGGTCTGGGGCGGCCAGCAGATGATCGAACTGCCCAACCTGCGTGAACTGAAGGTCGAACTGAAGGTCAACGAAGTCGATATCGCCAAGGTGAGCAGGGGCTTGAAGGTCATTGTCCGGCCCGACGCCTTCTCCGATTCCACCTATCAGGGCGAGATCATGAAGGTGGCCAACCTGGCCGTCAACAAGACGCGCGACAGCAAGATCAAGGTCTTTCCCGTCGAGGTGCTCATCACTTCGCCCGTCAACCAGCACACCAACGGCACTCCGGAACTGATGCCCGGTCTGACGGTGAGCTGCCGCATCATCATCGACGAGATTCCCAATTCGGTGTTCATCCCGCTCAACTGCCTCTTCCAGCAGAACAACGAGGATGTGGTCTTTGTCAAGACGGCCGGCGGATTCAAGCAGGTGCCTGTCAAAACGGGCCAGCGCAACACCGACTATGTGATTATCGAAAGCGGCCTGAAAGGCGGCGAAGAGATTGCCATGACCAACCCGCTGGTGATGGAAAATGAGAAATCGGACAAGCAGTAAGGTCATGAAAGCAATCAAACTCATTTTTGCATTGGCAGGGCTCAGCCTGCTGGCGGCCTCCTGCGAAAAGCCCGAAGAGCAGCGCAACGAAGTCGTGCGCGGCAACCTGCGCCAGACATTGGTTGAGACGGGCGAACTGGTGACGGCCGACACCAAGACTTTCGTCATGCCCCGTTTCGGACGTTATTGGAGCAGTTTCAAGATCATCGGCATGCTGGAGCACGGCACCGAGGTCTCTGCCGGAGACTCGGTCATCCAGCTCGACCCGGCCGATGTCAAACAGTTTATCATCAACCAGGAAACCCGGCTGGAGACCCAGAAGGCCAATCTGGAGAAATTCCTGGTCAACAACGCCATCCAGCTCAAGAACCTCGACAACAACCTGCGCAGCCAAGAGGCGGCCTTCAACCTGACCAAACTGCAGATGGCTTCCTCGAAGTTCGAGACGGAGAAAAACCAACACATCCGTCAGTTGAATTTCCGTCAGGCCGAGATCCGTTACGAGAAGACCTTGCGCAATATCGAATACACCAAGGTCATCGCCCGCTACGACGAGAAAATCCAGCGGATACACACCCAGCAGATACAGTCGCTGGTGGACATGGCCTACGAGGTCTTGCCCCAGCTGACCATACGCACCCCCATCAACGGTATCTTCCAGGTAGGCCAGACACGCCGGCGCAACGGAGTGGCCCTCAAAGTGGGCGACGAAGTGCGCGTGGGCAATTCCATGGGCAGTGTGCCCGATCTCACGTGGATGAAGGTGAACACCTCGATCAACGAGGTGGACCGCACCAAAGTCAGGGAAGGGATGCCTGTCATCGTTCGCATGGATGCCATGCCCGATTTGAAATTTGAGGGTATCGTCGAGAAAATAGGCGTCCTTTGCCACGAATACAGCTACGACGACAGCCGCAAGGTTTTCGACGTGGTGGTCCGGATCAACGAATCCGACCCGCGCCTCAAGCCGGGCATGACGGTGAGTTGCGAGTTTGTGGCCCACGACCTGAAGGATGTGCTCTATGTACCCAACGACTGTCTCTCGCGTGAGAGCGGCCGTTATTATGTCTATCACCGCGACCTGGCCGGCCTGCACAAGATCCCGGTCCGTTTCGTGACCCGCAACAATGTCTTTTCGGTCATCGAGGGCGATATCCACGAGGGTATGGCCGTCGAACCGCTTAGTGAGATCAATAAAGAAGACTGATATGCAATTCGACGAGATTATCAGAATAGCCCTGCACGCCTTGCTCGACCACAAGTTCAGGTCGTTCCTGACCATGCTGGGCATCATCTTCGGGGTGGCTTCGGTCATTGCCATGCTCTCCATCGGTGAGGGCGCCAAGCGTGAAGCCATCGCCAAGTACCAGGATCTGGGCGTCAACAACATCATTGTCCGCGAGCGCAACATGTCGGATGCCGAACTCGAGGAAGTCAGGGCCAAGTTTTCGCAGGGACTGAGCCTGTTGGATGCCCAGACCATCCTCGAAATCGTGCCTTCGGTCGAGGCAGTGGCCCCCCAGGCCGAAAAGGAGACCGAAGCCAAGGTGGGCGACCGTTCGGCCAATTCGACGGTGATCGGCGTGACGCCGGAGTTTATCGAGATCCTCAATTACGAGATAGGCGAGGGTGGTTTCATAACCCCCGAGCAGTACGAAAACAATATGAAGGTCTGCGTGTTGGGCGCCGGACTGGCCAAAGCTTTCTTCTCGGGCCAGTCGCCCCTGGGGCAGATGATCAAGGTCGAAGACCAGTGGCTGGAGGTGATCGGTGTGATGAAATCCAAGGCTGTATTCACCGAAACGGTCGGTGAACTGGCCTCCCGCGACCTGAACAACGATGTCTATGTGCCCCTGTCCACCTTCAACAAGCGTTTCGGCAAGACCAACAACCTGGTGAGCGAGATCAAGCAGATCACCGTCAAGGTGTCGGATTCCGGCAAACTGATCGAATGCTCCGAGGTGATCCGTTCCTTGCTCGACCGCCATCATTTCAACAACCAGGACTACAGCATCGTCATCCCTTACGAACTGCTCAAACAGGAAGAGAACGAGCGCCGCATCTACAATTTCCTGCTGGGTGCCATTGCCGCCATCTCCCTGCTGGTGGGCGGTATCGGCATCATGAACATCATGCTGGCCACGGTCATGGAGCGTACCCGTGAGATCGGTATCCGCCGGGCCATCGGCGCGCGCAAGAAAGACATCATGAGCCAGTTTGTCATCGAAGCAGTGGCCATCAGTATCACCGGCGGTCTGATCGGGGTGCTGCTGGGGTTGGGCCTGTCGTTCGGCATCGCCCTGTTTACCAATGTGACGACTTTCGTGCGTCTGTATTCCGTGCTGGTCGCCTTCACCTTCTCCGTGCTGGTGGGTATCTGCTTCGGCTACCTGCCCGCCAAGAAAGCGGCCGACCTGAAACCGATTGAATCCATTAGATACGAATAGCCATGCTCATCGAGATTAACCAACTGAGGAAGAACTACGAGATCGGCGACCTGCTGGTGCCGGCCCTCAACGGCATCGACCTGCAGATCGACCAGAACGAATACGTGGCCATCATGGGTCCCTCGGGCTCCGGCAAGTCCACGCTGATGAACATCCTGGGCTGTCTGGATACGCCTTCGTCGGGCACCTACAAGTTCCGCGGCCGCAATGTCAGCGATCTCAACGACGATGAACTCTCCCGTATGCGCAACCGGGAGATCGGCTTCATTTTCCAGAATTTCAATCTTTTGCCCAAGATGACTTCGCTGCAGAACGTCGAACTGCCCCTGATGTATGCCGGAGTGCCGCGCGCCGAGCGTCGTGAACGGGCCATCGAAGCCCTGGAAAAGGTGAGCCTGGCCGACCGTATGGACCACAAGCCCTCCGAATTGAGCGGCGGTCAGCGGCAGCGTGTGGCCATCGCCCGAGCCCTGGTCACCAAGCCGGGCATCCTGTTGGCCGACGAACCCACCGGTGCCCTCGACTCGAAGACCGGTGTGGAGATCATGTCGCTCTTCGATGAACTTCACAAGGAAGGCAACACCCTGATAGTCATCACCCACGAAAGGGAGGTGGCAGAGTACAGCCGTCGCATCATCTTCATCAAGGACGGTGTGATATCTTCGGACGAACAAAACGAACGCAAGGCCGATGCAGAAGAGGCCATCTTAAGAACCAGAGGATAAGCTATGAACAACAAACTGACAGCGGGGCTTCTTTTGAGCCTGATAAGCTTTGGTCTCCAGGCGGAGATCTATTACCTGGATATAGACAAGAGTATAGAGATAGCCCGCGAGAAGAGCTACAGCATGCTCAGCCACAAGCAGGACATCATCATCACGGAAAGCAACATGAAGGCCACGACGGCCGGCCTCAAGACCCATGTCGATCTGGACTTCACCTTGCCGCAATACACCGAGACGATCCGCTCGTTCGAGGACACCTCCGGTCTGACCTATTATCCGGTGCGTCAGTTGAACTACAGCGGCCGGCTCAACGTCAACCAGCCCCTGATCACCGACGGTCGCCTGTATCTGACCGGTACGCTGAACAACACGGACGATATCTACAACTCCAAGCGCTTGATGAACCTGAACACCCGGATAGGTTTCTCCCAGCCCCTGAACGCTTTTTACGGCTACAACAACGTCCGTTCCTCGATGCGCCAGGCCAAACTCAACTACGAGCAGAGCCAGAAGCGCCTGAAACGCGAGGAACTGAACATGGTTTACAACGTGATGAGCTCGTTCTACAACCTTTTGCAGGTGCAGAAGAGCATGGCCCTCTCGGCTTCCAACCTGGAGCGCCAGAACGAAGCCTATGAACTGGCCCGCAACAAATATGCCGCCGGCCTGATCAAGGAAGTGGATGTGTTGCAGATGGAGGTCGATCTGGCCGAAGCACGCAACAACTACGACATCGCGCTGATCAACCAGGCTTCCGTCGCCAACAATTTCAAGGAGCTCATCGGTCTGGACATCCGCGACAGTGTCGTGCTGGACATGAACATGGACTACAAGATCGTGATGGTGGACATGAACAAGGCGGTGGAACTGGCCATGAAGAACCGACTGGAAATCCGTGAGCAGGAAATCCAGGTCGAACTGAGCAAGATGTCGATCAAGCGCACGAAAGCCAATGGCCTGCCTTCGGCCAGTCTGACGGCCTATTTCGAAAAGTCGGGTATCAGCGAAATGGTGCGTGACAACGAGATCGGTGCCTCCATCAAACGTGCCACGACCGACTACATGGGCCGTCCGCACAACTACGGTGTCGGCCTGACCGTGTCGGTGCCCGTGGTGGACTTCGGCGAGAACCGCGCCCAGGTGCGTTCGGCCAAGGCCAGTCTGCAGAAGACGCTCTACCAGCAGGAAGTGGTGCGTCGCAATATCGAAAGCGAGGTGCGCAACCTGGTGACCGATGTCAACAGCAGCATCAAGCGTCTGCAGCTGCTTGAGAAGAACATCGAGATAGCCGAAAAGAGCTTTGAGATCACGCGTGCCCGCTATGCCGACGGCGATGTGGACAGCCAGACGCTGGCCCTCGAACGCGACCGTCTGAACAATGCCTACACATCGCACCTGCAGGCCTACATCAACTACCAGTTGAAGTTGGCCGACCTGATGCGCAACACTTTCTACGATTTCGTCAACGGGGTCGAAATAGAGTAGCGTCTGTAGCGCCGGTTTTTTTTACAACCAACGTCTCTTTTTGAATATCAGGAGGATGACTCCTGAGAAGACGAACATCATGCCCAGGGATATCCAGAACCCTGCGGGATGGTGCAGGAAAGGCATGTCCACGAAGTTCTGGCCGTAGATGCTGGCGATCAACGTGGGCGGCATGAAGATGACCGACACGATGGTGAAGATTTTGATGATCTTGTTCTGATCGATGTTGACCAGACCGAGGAAGGTGTCCTGCAGGTAGTCGAGCCGTTCGAAACTGAAACGGGTGTGGTCGATCAGGGAGTTCAAGTCGCGCAGGATGATGGACAGCTTGGTGGTGAGTTCCTGGGGCATCAGCTCGCTCTTGAGCAGGTTGGAAATGGAACGCTGCTTTTCGATGATGTTCTGCCGGATGGCCAGGCTCTGTTCCTGCAATTCGGTGATTTCCATCAGAACGTCCTCGTCGGCCTCGCGGATGGTATCGCTCAAGTGGGCAATCTTGTCGATGATATCCTCGATCATGTCGGCGTCGCGTTCCACCCTCGACTCCAGGATGGCCACCATCACGTGGAAACCGGTGGGGTAGTTGCGCGGACTGGTCGTGATGCGCTTGGCCGCTTCGGCCAGTGTGGGCAGGCTCTCGTTGTGGACGGTGACCAGTATGTCGTTTTTCAGGATGAAAGACAGGGTTTCCAGCTCGTAGTCGGGCAACAGGAAATTGGAGTTGACCACCAGCGTGTCGGAGGTCTCGATGTAGCGGGAACTCATCTCGATCTCTTCCATTTCCTCTTCTTCCTGGATGTAGATCTTCAGGAAATCCTCCAGCTGGTCCTCTATTTCGTCGGCCACGTCGTTGAGGTCTATCCAAAGGAACTTTTCACGGGGGGTCTCCTTGAGAAAGTCCAGACTGCGGCTCTGTTTGATTCTTCCGTTCTCGTGATAAAAAAGTTTGATTTCGCCCATGATCTTTACATTTTACGGCATTGCTGCCAACGGATTAATGTTGCTGGTTCATTGTCTGGTCAACCATGCGGGTCAGAAGGATGAACTGCTCCACATCGAGCTGTTCGGGACGTTTGTCGAAGATGGCTTCCGAGTAAATGCCGGCGTCTTTGCCCAACAGGGGTTTGAGTGAGTTCCTCAGGGTTTTGCGCCGTTGGTTGAAGGCGGTCTTGACAACCTGCTTGAACAGCGTGGGGGAACAGCCGAGATCCTGCCGCTGGTTGCGGGTGAGCCGGATGACGGCCGACTTGACCTTTGGCGGAGGCTCAAAGACATGTTCGTCCACGGTAAACAGGTATTCAATATCGTACCAGGTCTGCAAAAGCACGCTCAGTATGCCGTAGGCTTTCTTGCCGGCGGGAGAGGCGATGCGGGCAGCCACTTCTTTCTGGATCATGCCGGCGCAGACAGGGATCTGGTCCTTGTAGTCGAGCAGCCGGAAAAATATCTGCGAGGAGATGCAGTAGGGATAATTGCCGATGAGCACAAACTCCCGGCCCGGCCAGATGCAGGCCAGATCGATCTTGAGAAAGTCGTCTGCGATGATCTTTCCTTCCAGGTCGGGGAAGTTGGCCTGGAGGTATTCGACCGATTCACGGTCTATTTCCACCACCTTGAGGTCGTGGCCGGTATCGAGCAAAAAACGCGTAAGTACCCCCATGCCCGGACCGATTTCCAGTACAGGCATGCCTACACAGGCATCAATCGTGCCAGCGATGCGCCGGGCGACAGACAGATCCTTGAGGAAGTGCTGTCCTAATGCTTTCTTGGGTTTTACACTCGTCATCCACGGCGGTAGGGGAAAAGTTAGACATTAAGATGGGGCAACCACAAATTTTGTGTATTTTTGCCGGCGCGACAAAAGTACGCATATTAATTGAAAAATCTTCATGGATAGGATAAAAAAGATTCTCCGCTGGCTCGTACCGCTTCTTTTGGGAGGGCTGCTCTTTTGGCTGGTCTACCGGAAAATGGACCTGGCCTCCATGCGGGAAATCTTTGCCATGGGGTTGCGTTTGGAGTGGGTGGCTGTGTATTTCCTGCTCTTCCTATTGCCAATGATTATCAGGGGAATACGCTGGCACCAGCTGCTCGAACCGGTGTGCCCGGGCGGCAGGGTCAAGACCGCTGTCCTGGCTGTCTTTGTCGCCTACGGCGCCAACCTGCTCTTTCCCCGCATCGGCGAAGTGGCCCGTTGCGGACTGTTGAAAAAACACGACGGCCTGTCTTTCTCCCGCAGCCTGGGCACAGTGGTCACCGAACGTGTTTTCGATATCATCTGCCTGGTGTTGATGGCCTTGGCCGCCATTCTCAGTCAAATGGATGTCTTCCGTGAGTTCCTTCGCGAGAACCCGGTGACCCCCGACAAATTCATCGCTTTGCTCACCAGTTGGAAGTTGTGGGCCGTTCTTTTGTTGCTGGCCGCCCTGGTGCTGGTGGCCCGCCGGGCGCTCAAGGGCAGCCGTATCTATCAGAAGGTGCGTGAAACCTTGCGTCAGATGTGGCAGGGCATGATCAGCGTCAAAACCCTGCGTCACCCCTGGCTGTTCATCTTCTGGACACTCTGCATCTGGACCTTCTATTTCCTGTCCTTCTACGTGGGCCAGTATTTCTTCCATCTGCCTTTCGCCCTCAGCGTCATGGCCATGTTCACCGCCCACATCATGGGCAGTTTCGGCATCGTCGCCCCTGTGCAGGGGGGGATCGGCGCCTGGCATTTCATGGTCATCTATACGCTGGTCTTCTACGGCATTCCCGAGGCGCAAGCCGGCAGTTTCGCCCTGGTGGTGCACGGTTTGAACCTTGTTTTGACGGCGGTATGCGGCCTGCTGGCCTGGCTGTGGCTGTCGTTGGCCGACCGTCGCAACGCCTGATTTCCTCGTTTTCAATCCTTTTTTTGCCAAAAATCAGGGTGTTTCTTTGTTATCCCGAATATTTTGGTTTTATTTGCAACAATCTTGATGACAAAAAGTACAACAGACTTAATTAACAACTATGGAAACTAACGAAACCGCCAAGCTGCAAGAAACTGCCCTGGAGGAATCTGTTGAAAATGTAGCCCCCGTGGAAACGGCGGCCGATTTTATCGATTACCTTAAGAACCTGATTGACTCTGAAAACCCGAACAAAGAAAAGGTAGAGGCCATCAAGACGGCTTTCTACAAGCACCAGAAGCAAGAGATTGAACTGGCCCGCAAGATGTTTGCCGAAGCCGGCAACGCCGTGGAAGAGTTCAATATGGAGCCTTACAATGCCTTGGAAACCGAATTCAAGTCCATCATGAACCTGTGGAGGGAAAAACGTGCCGAACAGCTCAGTATGCTGGAGAAGGAACGCCAGGACAACCTGGACAAGAAAAACCGGATCATCGATGCCATCCACAGCCTGAACGAGAATACGGAGGATATCCACAAAAGCCTGGCCGAGGTACGCCGTCTGCAACAGGAATGGAAGGAGACCGGCCCTGTGGCCCAGGAACATGTCAATACCCTGTGGAAGCGTTATCAGACCGAGGTGGAGAACTTCTACGACCAGCTTCGTCTCTACAACGAGTTCCGCGATTACGACAGCAAGAAGAATCTCGAGCTGCAGACTTCCCTTTGCGAGGCCGCCGAAAAGCTCAACGAGGAAGGTGATGTCGTGGTGGCTTTCCGCAAACTGCAGGAGCTGCACGAGCAGTGGCGCGAGATAGGTCCTGTGGCCAAGGAAGTGCGCGAAGAACTCTGGCAGCGTTTCAAGAACGCCTCGACCGAGATCAACAAAAAGTACCAGCAGTTCTTCGAGCGGCTCAAGGATCTTGAAAACGAGAACCTGGCCCAGAAGACCGAAATCTGCGAGAAACTCGAGGCCATCGACCTGGCTGGTCTGGACACCTTCAAGGCTTGGGAAAAGAAAACCAACGAGGTGATCGAACTGCAGGAACGTTGGAAAACCATCGGTTTCGCTCCCAAGAAACTGAACACCAAAGTGTTTGAGCGCTATCGTGCCGCCTGCGACAAGTTCTTCGAGGCCAAGAGCGTGTTCTACAAGGGCATGAAGGAAAAACTCAACGAGAACCTCGAGAAGAAACGGGCCCTCTGCGAGAAAGCCGAGTCCCTGAAAGACAGCACCGCCTGGAATGCAACGGCCAACCAACTGATCCAGATACAGAAGGAGTGGAAGACCATCGGCCAGGTGCCGCGCAAAGCCTCGGACGCCCTCTGGAAGCGTTTTATCACGGCTTGTGACTATTTCTTCGAACAGAAGGAAAAGAACACCTCTTCCCAGAAAGCCGAAGAACAGCAGAACCTGGAAGCCAAGCTGGCCCTGATCGAAGAAGTTGGGAATTACCAGGAAACCCCCTCGCCCGAAGATGCACCCAAGGTGGTCAAGGACTTCACGGCGCGCTGGAATGCGATCGGATATGTGCCTTTCAAGGAAAAAGACAAGGTCTATGCCCAGTGGCGTGAAGCCATCGACGCTTTGATGGTGCGCCTCAATGTCGATAAGACCAGCAGGCGCCTGAGCAGCTTCCAGAGCAATTTGGAGGAAATCAAGACCAAGGGAGCCGGCAAGGTGGTGCACGAACGCGACCGGCTGATGCGCCAGTACGAATCCATCTGCAACGAAATCAAGACTTGCGAGAACAACATCGGCTTCTTCACCATGTCTTCAAAATCGACCGGTTCCTCCTTGCTCAAGGAAATGAACCGCAACATCGAAAAACTGAAGGAGGAGCGCGACATCCTCTTCAAGAAAATCCAGATGATCGACGAAAACTGAGGTGATAATCTATAACAAATCTCCCCTGAATCTTCCGTAAAGGAACATTCAGGGGAGTTTTTTTATGTCCGTTGACGTCTCGGGCCGTAGCCTGTGCGGGCAAGGGGGTGACTACATGTTCAGTTGCTTGGTGATGTCGGCGGCCACGATGGCATTGCCAAGGTATTCAAGCACTTTGAGCGCAAACTGCTGGGCATGGCCCGGTCCGTCGCCCGTGATGAGGTTGCGGTCGCGGATGGCCGGACGACGCGAAATTTTGGCATCATAGAGGCTTTCTTCGCAACCGGGATAGCAAGTGACTTTCCTGCCTTTGAGCAAGCCCAGCTCTCCCAGGATGGTGGGAGCGGCGCAGATGGCGGCCACGGTCTTGTTCTCGTCCTTGAGGAAGGTCATGAGCAGCATCTTCAAGCCTTCATGCATTTTGAGATTCTCTGTTCCGGGCATTCCGCCGGGAAGGATCAGGGCATCGGTCGCCTTGATGTCGATCTCATTGAACAGCATGTCCGCGATGACGGGAATGTTGTGCGATCCGTACACGGTATTCTGGTCCGTGATGGATACGGTGCGGACGTCCAAATCGGCTCTGCGCAGAATATCCACGACAGAGATGGCTTCCATTTCCTCGAAGCCTTGGGCTAAAAATACTAGTATCATATCGTTTAGGTTTAAGAAATTACTCTTTCTCCATATATATGTTGTTGATGATCTCTATCTGAGGGTGAAGAAGTAGGTGATAAAACCATACTGGGGCTGACCGCTTCCGTTGATGGCATTTAACTTGGCCTGGCGGGCGGCTTGCACGGCGGCTTTTCTCATTTCCGCATTGTCGGTGTTGGTGGTGGCACCGCCTCCGGGGACGGATCCGACATGAACCTCGCTCGAAATGACATTACCCTGGTCATCCACTCCGATACGTACCACCACGATGCCTTCTGCATTGCGTGTATCGTTTCTGGGGCGGGGCAGACTGCCTATCAGGCCACGGCCTTCCAGTGAGAAATTGCCATAGCCGGAACCTTGACTGCTATAATTTTGCGACTCGGGATGGCCTTCCGTCTGGCCCTGGTTGCCGGCGGGCGTTTCGCCCTCTCCCTGATGGTCGCTCTCGGAACCTTCCGACTGCCCGAACAAGTTGCGGGCCAGTTGTTGGGTCTCGGCGGCCCGGCGTTCCTGCTCCTGGCGGATGCGCTCCTGCTCGGCCCGTTGCTGTTCTTCCAGCCGGCGTTGCTCTTCCAGGCGACGGGCTTCCTGCTCGGCCTGGCGACGGGCTTCGGCCATCAGATCGACCGATTCGTCGTCCTGGGTGATCAGTTCTTCCTGGGCGGGCGTCTGGGTGGTCACAGGCGGGGTGGAGGGAGTGGGGTTGCTTTGTTCGCTCTGCTGCTCGGCATAGGGCTCGAACATGCCCGACGACAGATCGACATTGCCGAAGTTGACCGTCAGGCCTTCCTCGCTGTCGGGCACGGTGGCGGAGATTCCGAAAAGAATCAGAAAGCCCGTCAGCAACCCGATGATGATTGCTGTCACGATGACTGAGATGATTTCATTACGGTTCATGCCACTTGTCGCTTGGGTCCCATCATTATTTTTCCGGCCGGGTGGCCAGCACCAACTTGAAATGGTTGGCATTGCAAATGTTCAGTACGCGCACCAGTTCCCGATAGGAGATACTTTCGTCGGCATAGAGCGCCACGTACATTTCAGGCTCCTGGGCGATGCGCTCGCGGAGCAGCGTTTCGATATCTTCGAAGGCCACCGGCTCGTCTTTCTCGTTGCCGAAGGCGATGTAGTAGTTCAGGTCGCGGTCGATGGTCACCCGGGCCAGGGGCTTGGCCGAAGTCTGCTGCTTGCTTTGGGGCAGCAGGATCTTGATGGCGTTGGGATGCACCACGGTCGAGGTGATCATGAAGAAAATCAGCAACAGGAAGACGATGTCCGTCATGGAGGACATGCTGAAGGAGGCGTCTATTTTGTTCTGTCTTTTGAGTGCCATGATCGGGCGGATTTATTTGGCCGGCTCGTTGAGCAGGTCGAGGAATTCCATCGTATAGCTTTCCATTTTATTGACCACCTTGGTGACGCGGGCCACCAGGTAGTTGTAGGCGAAGTAGGCCAGGATGCCGACAATCAGACCGGCCACGGTGGTGACCATGGCGGTGTAGATGCCCGAAGAGAGCAGGGTGATATCGACGTTGTTGCCGGCCGAAGCCATATCGAAGAAGGCACGAACCATACCCAGCACGGTGCCCAGGAAACCGATCATCGGCGCACCGCCCGAAACAGCGGCCAACAGCGACAGGCCTTTCTCCAGCCGACTCACTTCGATGTTGCCCAGGTTCTCGATGGCCACCTGCACGTCGTTCATCGGACGGCCGATGCGGCTGATGCCTTTCTCGACCATGCGGGCCGAGGGCGTTTCGGTCTGGCGGCACAGTTTCAGGGCCGATTCCAGGTTGCCGTCGTGGATATAGTCTTTGATGCGGTTCATGAAATTGGGGTTGTCCTTGCCGGCCTGGTGCAGTGTGATGCAGCGTTCGACAAAAATATAGACGGCCAGGCAAAGCAGTATGGCCAGGACGATCATGATCCAGCCGCCCTTGGTGGCCATCTCGAAGAAATTGATACGGTTGACGGTCTCGGCTACCGGCTCGGTCAGTTGGGTCAGGTCGGGCATGACATCGGTGGCAAGGTCCTGAATGAAAAGTAATGGATTCATGCGGTGGTTATTTTAAACAGTTCTGATATGCTTTGATGGTGGCTTCCAGGCCCATGTAGAGGGCGTCGCAGACCAGGGCATGGCCGATGGACACTTCTTCGACGTAGGGCACCTGCTCGTGGAATGCCTTGAGGTTGTGCAGGTTCAGATCGTGGCCGGCATTCAGGCTCAATCCGCTCTTGTGGGCCACTTCGGCGGCCAGGGCGAAGGGACGGGCGGCCGTTTCGGGGTGATGGACAAAGGCTTCGGCATAGGGCCCTGTGTATAGCTCCACCCGGTCGGCACCCAATTTGGCGGCCTGTTCGATGATCTGTGTGTTGGTCTCGACAAAGAGACTGGTGCGGATGCCGGCGGCACAGAAGGCTTCCAGCACCTCGCTCAGGAAGGAGGCATGGCTCACGGTGTCCCAGCCGGCATTGGAGGTGAGGGCGTCGGGAGCGTCGGGCACCAATGTGACTTGATGCGGCTTGACTTTCAGCACCAGATCGATGAACCGCGGGGAAGGGTAGCCTTCGATGTTGAATTCCGTGGTGATGCGCGGGCGCAGGTCAATGACGTCCTGATAGCGGATGTGGCGCTCGTCGGGCCGCGGATGCACCGTGATGCCGTCGGCGCCGAAACGCTCGCAGGCGGAGGCGATCTCCAGTATGTCGGGCATGTTGTTGCCGCGGGCATTGCGGATGAGCGCTATTTTGTTGATGTTTACGCTAAGCTTGGTCATTTGAAATTTTTTTTCCACATTTGCAGGCCGGTTTGTGCCGGGCAGATGCGAGGGACAAATATATAATTTTGTTTCTTGAAATGAGCTTTAAAAAACAATAATATTTATCTCATGAGAATCGCGATATTCGGCAAGCGCTCCCAGTCGGCTTCCAAAGATCAGATAGCCCTGCTGTTCAGGCTTTTGAAGGATCATGGCGCCAGCATTTCCATCGATGCCAGGTTCTACGAATATCTCAAGACCCTGATGCCTGAGGCCCTGGTGGTGGACGATACCATCTCCGGCAACGATTTCGAAGCGGACTATGCCTTGAGCATCGGCGGTGACGGCACCTTCCTGAACACGGCTTCGCGGGTGGGGCGCAAGGGCATACCCATCCTGGGTATCAACACTGGCCGCCTGGGCTTTCTGACCGCTTCCGACGGCAGCGATATGGAAGCCCTGGTCGAGGAGATGACGACCGGCCAGCTCGAGGTCGAATCGCGTGCCCAGTTGCAGCTCGAATCGGACTGCGGCCAGATAGACTATCCTTTTGCGTTGAACGATATCGCCATCACCAAGCGCGATGTCTCGGCCATGCTGCATATCCATGCCTCGCTCAACGGGGAATACCTGAACGATTACCAGGCCGACGGTCTGCTGCTTTCCACCGCCACGGGTTCGACGGCCTATTCCCTGAGTGTGGGCGGCCCCATTCTGATGCCCGACAGCAGCAGCTATGTCATCGTGCCGATCGCTCCGCACAGCCTCACCATCCGTCCTTTGGTGCTTGATGCCCGCACGGTGGTCGATCTGGAAGTGGAGAGCCGCAGCCATACCTACCTCGTTTCGTTGGATGGCAGATCTTATTCATTGCCAATGCCTTCCAAGCTGCGAATATCCTCTTCCGATTTTATGATCAATATCGTTCGCAGAAAGAATCAAAGCTTCCTTTCTACGTTGAAAATCAAGATGATGTGGGGTAAGGATACGCGGTATCCGTCTATTTGATTTCCACCCTGGCCAGTTTCCTGACCACTTCCCCTTCGTCCGTCACGCCTTCGATGAGCAGCGTGCAATGGCCCCGCTCGTCGCCGGTGTAGAAACGTATTTCCGCCTGGCCGCTCTCGCCGGTGGACAGGTTGGGCTGCCACCACAGCGTGGAGCGCAGGTCGGGCTGACGGCTCTGTCGCTGGCTCTCGACCGAGTACATGGGCTGGTAGAAATCCTTGGGCGAAGTATATCCCATGTAGGGTATCAGTTTCTGGTGACTGCCCAACTGCATGTCTTCGGTACGCTGTCCGCGTTTCAGATAGATGCAGATCACCCCGTTGCCGCCGCCGCGGTACATGGCCGTCTGGACGGGGTCGCGCAGGATGTCGATCATCTCCACGTCGGCCACCTGGATGGTGGACAGGTCGCTCATCTGCGACTCGATGTTGTCGATGACGATCAGGGGCACGGCATTTCGCATCAGCACACCCTCGCCGCTGCCGTCCAGGGTGATGCCCGGTGCCTGCAGGAGCACGTCGATGAGTCTCAGGCCGATGAGGTCTTCAATTTCTTCGGGTTCGAAGGTGAAACTGGCATAGGAATACATGGCGCCGCGTTCTTTGCGCAGGTTGTCCGATTTGCGGGCCGTCACGGCCACCTCGCCCAGGTTGATCACCATGCCGCCCTTGTCCTGGTACCAGCGTTCGCGGCTCTTGCTCAGGAAACGTTCGATGACCGGGTCGCTCCATTCTTTGCGGGTGGCAGGCATACGCAAGGTCACAGGCGGAAAACTCTGGGCTTCGGCCGTCAGTTCCATGATGATGCCCTGTTGCTTTTTCTCGGCCTGGATGAAGAACGACGAGCTGTCGGGGAATTCGAAGCCCTCGATGCAGAATCGTCCCCGGTTGTCGGTCTGGACCGAGTTGACATAGCTGAATATCGGGTTGAACACCGAGATGTTGGCATGGGGGATGGCCCGCCGTATGGGGAAGGTCTGAAGCCGTCCGCAAAGTGTGGAACCCACTTCCAGTTCGTGATCGGTGAGGAGGTTGATGTCGCCCTTCATCAGGCGGGGCATGTCGTAGCGTCGCCAGCCTTGTGTCATCATCAGCAGGTCGAGTTGGTAGTCGGCCTTGGTGTTGGAAGCCAGGAAGTAGTCGCCCGGACGCTCGATGTGGCCCCGGAGGTCGGAGGTGAGCAGCAGGTAACTTTCGATGGTCATGGCCGAGGAATCCAGCTCAACGCTCTGGTCGTCGGTGACACTCAGCGAGAAATCACCCCCGACGCCCTGGCCTTGGGCATCGGTCACCTGCATGCGGGCATAGACCCTTTCGCGCCGGCCGTAGCTGGTCTTGTCAAAGTCGAGACTCAACTTGACCGGATCAGGCTGGCGGATAAAGCAAAGCCTTTCGGAGAGCACATCCCCTTCGCCACTGAGCAGCAGCACCTGCAGCACGCCTGTCGGCATGTCGGCGGTGGGCAAAGCCACGGTGGGCCGGTCGGGTCCGAAATAGGAACGGAACAAGGGAATGCCCCGCATGTGGGCCAACAGGTACAGATTCTGCTGCAAGGGTGCCGATTCGGGACGCAACACGGTGATGTGCAGCCTGTCGTCGAGTCGGGAGACCGACAGGGAATAGCCTTCTGTCACAGGCAAGGGCAGGGCCACGCGCAATTCTTCGCCCAGGCCGTTCTCGCAGACCGCCGTATATTGCTTGCCGGCATGGGTGAAAAAGGCTGTCGCGCCCATGCCCAGGTGGCTGCTTTGGAAAGAGCAGACCTCCTGGCCTGTCTCGTCGATGATGTGTCCGTGGACATCGGTGCCCCATCCGTCCCGGTCGATGGCCTTGAAGGCGATGTTCTGCAGACAGCCGGCCATCAGGTGGCCGCCTTCGGGCAGGAACTGCACGTCGTAGCCGGCCTGGGAGGCCGTTGCCGGTTGGGCAAGGGCCGGGGCGGACTGGCTGCCCGACAGACCCGGCATGGCGGCCAGGGCCTCGTCGTGCTGCTGGCTCACAGCGTTACCTATGTAAATCTCCTTGCGGAAGAAATAGTCTTCGGGCAGGTTGCGCATGTAGTTGGTATAGGCCCGCAGGCTGTATTCGCCCGGTGCGGTTTTCTCCTTGACAGGCAGCTGGCAGTAGTAGCTGTCGTTTTCGGGCCGGACCCTTTCGCGGGCCACCACCTCGCCCTGGCTGTTGACCAATTCCACATAGATATAGCGGCTGTAGTGCATGGCCTGGTGCAGGGCGGCGTGCACCAGGTAGGCTTTGAACCAGATGGTGTCGCCGGCGGCGTAATAGGGCTTGTCGGTATGGAGATAGACTTTCTCCTCGGGGTAGGCCTTCAGTTGCTGGGTGAGCAGTTCGACGGCCTGCATCGAGAAATCGCTTTCGGTTTCATTCTGGGCTCCCAGCGGCAGCAGGCAGCAGCAGGCCAGCAGGCAAGGTAGGGCGTTTTTTTTCATGAACATGGTCGAGGTTGCTGAAATCAGTGCCGAAGATAGCAATAAAAAAAGCAACTGCCGTGGGGCAATTGCTTTTTTATTTGATCCGAAGCCTGATTTAGCTTCTTTTTTCCTTGATGCGGGCTTTCTTGCCGGTCAGGCCGCGCAGGTAGTACAATTTGGCCCTTCTGACCTTACCGATCTTGTTGACGGTGATGCTTTCGATGAACGGGGATTCCAGCGGGAAGATACGTTCCACACCGACATTGTCGGAAACTTTACGGCAGGTGAAGCGCTTCTTTTCGCCGCTTCCACTGATTTTGATAACCACACCGCGGTAGTTCTGGATACGCTCTTTGTTTCCTTCCTTGATACGATAGGCAACGGTGACGGTATCGCCGGCCTTGAATTCGGGATGAACCTTTCCAGTAGCAAATGCCTCTTCGGCAACCTTAATCAAATCCATGATTGATAATGTTTTATGGTTAATCGTCTACGCAACGTACCCGGTTCTCTCAACACTCCGACAGAGGTTACGCAAAGCGGGTGCAAAGGTGCGAAATATATTCTTATCATGCAAGTATCCCGACAATTATTTTTTCATTTGCAGAATTGAAGGACTTTTCGGTACTTTGCATTGTGTTTTTGCCATTAAAGAACAACCGACTATGAAATACGGTTTTGTCAAGGTGGCTGCAGCCGTGCCTTCCCTCAAAGTGGCCGACGCCGCCTACAATGCAGCGCAGATCGTCTCCCTGATGGAACAGGCAGACAAGCAACACGTGGAAATCGTCTGTTTCCCTGAATTGTCGATCACGGGCTACACCTGTGGCGACCTCTTCTTCCAGCAGGCCTTGTTGAAGGCGGCCGAGGAGGCATTGTCCAAAATACTCTATGCCAGCGAGGACATGGCCTTGACGGCCATCGTCGGCATGCCGCTCTGCTTCGGTAACCACTTGTACAACGTAGCGGTTGCCATACACGAAGGAAAAATACTGTCTGTCGTTCCGAAAAGCTATCTGCCCGGCAACCACGAATTCTATGAACCGCGCTGGTTTTCTTCGGGCCTGGACTTGGAAACGACCCATGTCAGCCTGTGCGGCCAGGATTGCCTGTTTGGGACGAGCCTGCTCACCGAAACGGGCAATGCCTGTTTCGCCATCGAGATCTGTGAGGACCTTTGGAGTGTCGTTCCGCCCAGCAGCCGCCACGCCTTGGCCGGCGCCGACCTGGTGTTCAACCTATCGGCCAGCAACGAACTGACAGGCAAGCACGACTATCTGCTCCATCTCATCGCCCAGCAGTCGGGCCGCTGCCTTTGCGGCTATGTCTATGCTTCGGCCGGCTATGGCGAATCGACCACCGACCTGGTCTTCGGTGGCAACGGCATCATTGCGGAGAGCGGAACCCTTTTGGCCCAATCGACGCGGTTTAGTTTTGAAGAACAGCTGATTGTCAGTGAAATAGATATTGAGCGTCTGCGGCACGACCGACTGCACAGCGCCTCTTTCAAACAGGATGAACGCCCTGGGGGCTATCAGACGGTTTCCATCCCCGAAACCCACCAGGAATACGAGATCCTGACCCGTGAGGTCCGCCCCTTGCCCTTTGTGCCCCAGACCGACGACATGGACGCTCGTTGCCGCGAGATCTTCGCCATCCAGGTGGGCGGTCTGGTCAAACGCATGGAGCACACCGCTGCCAAAGCGGCTGTCGTCGGCATTTCCGGCGGCTTGGATTCCACGCTGGCCCTGTTGGTCTGCGTCAAGGCCTTCGACAAGATGGGCCGCGACCGCCACGACATCGTCGGCATCACCATGCCCGGTTTCGGCACCAGCGACCGCACCCATACCAATGCGGTCAACCTGATGAAATACCTGGGCGTCACCAACAAGGAAATCGACATCAAGGCCGCCTGCCGCCGGCATTTCAGCGACATTGGCCACGATGAGGCCCGCCACGACGTGGTCTATGAAAACAGCCAGGCCCGCGAGCGCACCCAGATACTGATGGACTATGCCAATGCCGTCGGCGGCCTTGTCATCGGCACGGGCGACCTGTCGGAACTGGCCCTGGGCTGGGCCACATTCAACGGCGACCACATGGCCAATTACGGAGTGAACGGCGGGGTGCCCAAGACCTTGATCCGCTACCTGGTGCGCTGGGTGGCCGACAACGAGGTGGATGCCGGTTCCCGCACCACCTTGCTCGATGTGCTCGACACGCCCGTCAGCCCCGAATTGCTGCCCACCGACAGCCAGGGCAAGATTGCCCAGAAGACCGAGGACCTGGTAGGGCCCTACGAATTGCACGATTTCTTCCTCTATTATATGCTGCGCTACGGCTTCGGCCCCGAAAAGGTGCTGTTTCTGGCCCGTCATGCCTTCGAGGGGCAGTACGGCGAGGCGGTGATCCGCCAGTGGCTGCAGACCTTTGTCCGCCGCTTCTTTGCGCAGCAGTTCAAACGTTCCTGCCTGCCCGACGGCCCCAAAGTGGGCAGCATCGGCCTCTCGCCCCGCGGCGATTGGCGCATGCCCAGCGATGCCGTGGCCAAAGCCTGGACCGGTCAGCTGGAAAACTAAACGGTTTCGTCAAAAGAACATGGCCGCCCCGATGCTGAGTTCACGCCAGTTGTCGGGGCTGAGGTGGTTGAAGTCGAACAGCCAGTGGCGGTAGCGCAGGTTGATCTGGAAAAAGCTGAGCATGTCCAGACCGCCCCCCACGAAATAATCCCAGCCGCAACGGTCCTTGTCGGTCCAGTTTGGCAGCGTGTAGTTGCTGCCGTCTCCCTTGCGGGCCCCGACGAAATAGTCCAGGCTGGTTCCTGCCGCCACGAAGGGCCGGACGAATCCCATGTGCACACCCAGTTGGACTTGCAGGGGCGTGAAGGACACCAGGGTGTTGCGGCAACTGTTCTCGCCATTGTAAATGTAATAGGACAGTTCCGGCTGCCAGTACAGCCCGGTGCCGAGCCGGACATTGCGCCAGATGCCCACCGAGAATCCCTGGCTGTCCTGCAGGTTGCCGAATTGCTCCGGCTGGGAGGGAAGGACGTTGAAACCGCTTTCGCGGCAGGTGTAGGAAAAGAAGAAACCGGTCTTGTTGTGGTAGGTGCTGCCGGCCGAGGACGGAACAAAACTCTCTTCATCCCGCTGAGCCCTCAGGCAGCACAGTGGAAGCAGCCAGGCAAGGCAAACAAGCAAGATGGTTTTGTTCATTCCTGTTTTCGTGTCTGTTGATGCGGCAAAAGTATCATTTTCCGTGCATAAAAAAAACTAAAATGCTCCCTTGGGCTGAATAAAAGCACTAACTTCGCACAATCGTACGACGATGAAGCGAACCACCACGATCATACTCTGTTTTGTCCTGCTGTCGGGCCTTGTGACGATGGCAGGCAATTTCCGTTATGTGTCGGGCGGCCGTCTGACGGTTGACGAGCGCTACGACCGCGATGTCGATCCCGTGTTGGAAAAACGCCTCCGTTCCTGGCAGTCCAGGCTGGACGGGCGGATGAACCAGGTGATCGGCCGCTGTGAGAATACGCTCACCGTGGCGCATCCCGAAGGAAGCCTGAACAATTTCTGCACCGACATGCTGCTGGCCCAGACGCGAGGGACCATCGGACAGGCAGCCGATGCGGCCCTGCTCAACAACGGGGGCATGCGCCGCAGCCTGCCAAGCGGCGATGTCACCGTGGGCATGGTCTATGAAACCTTGCCTTTCGATGATGAGGTGGTTGTCCTGGAATTGAAAGGCAAAGACCTGCAGCGGCTGGTCGAGACGGTGGCCCGCCGCGGCACCGAGACCTTTGCCGGCATCCGCCTGACGGTGCGGGGCAACCGCTTGGAATCCTTTACAATAGGCGGACAGGCGCTGGATCCCGACCGCATCTACCGTCTGGTCACCATCGACTACCTGGCCGACGGCAGCGGGGGAATGAGCCCTCTTCGCCGTGCCTTGTCGGCAACCCCGACCGGGCATTACCTCAGGGATTGCATGATACGCGAGATTGAAATGCTCACCCGTGCCGGACAAACTGTCAAAGGCAGTGTGGACGGACGCTTTTTACGTTTGGAACCATGAGCGGCAAGGCAAGATCGATCCGTCTGGCGGTCGTACTGGCCGCCGCCGTTTTGCTGGCGCTGGTCCCGCTGCGGGGCAAGGGCCGCTGGTGGCATCGTTCCTCCCTGATGGACACAGACAGCGTCACGCTGGTCATCCTGCACACCAACGACACGCACAGCCGCCTGGATCCCTTGCCTGCCAACAGCAGCAGCCATGCCGGGCAGGGCGGGGTGTTGCGGCGCGAGGTCTTGATCCGTGAACAGCGGCGCCGGGCCGAAAAAGAAGGTGCCGCGGTGCTACTGCTCGATGCCGGTGATTTTTGTCAGGGCACTCCCTATTATAATTTCTTCGACGGTCAGGTCGAGGTGGATATGATGAACCGCCTGGGCTATCAGGCCGCCACCTTGGGCAACCATGAATTCGACAAGGGCACGGAAATTCTGGCTAAAACCCTGAAGAATGCCCGTTTCAAGATAGTTTGCAGCAATTACGACCTGTCGGCCTCGGTTTTGAAGGACATCGTCGTCCCCTGGACGGTGCTTGAGGCCGGCCCGCTGCGCATCGGGGTGGTGGCCGCCTGTCCGAACCTGGAGAGTCTGGTCACGGCCTCCCATCGCCTGGGCGTGGTCTATCGGCCGCCTGTGGAGATCGTTTCCTCGCTGGCCTCCATGCTCAAGGCGGAGCAGGCTTGCGACCTGGTGGTCTGCCTGTCCCATCTGGGCTATGACCGGCCGGGCGTCGGAGAGTTGGACCTGGCCCGTCAATCGTCCGGGGTGGATGTCATCATCGGCGGCCACAGCCATACTTTCCTGCGTGAACCGGTCGTCTGTCAAAACAAACTGGGCGAAGATGTGATCTTGAGCCAGATGGGTTGCGATGGAGTCTATGTGGGCCGTATTGTATTGAATGTTAAGAAGAAAAGATGATAAGGAAATACCATATCACATTACTGTCGGCCTTGCTCGGCGTGGTGACCGCCCACGCGGTCACTCCGACGCTGTGGCAGCGGGGTGCCGGCGACGAAGCTTGTCGCCAATGGGTGGATTCCGTGATGAATACTTTGGACCGGCAGGCCCGGGTGGCCCAATTGTTCATGCCGGTGGTGTCGTCCCAAGGCGACCAGGGCTGGCCTGAAAAAATCGACACCTGGGTCGGGGAGCAGGGGATAGGCGGCCTGTTTTTCAGCCAAGGCACGATAGCGCGTCAGGCGCAGGCTCTCAACCGTGCCCAGGCGGCTGCCCGCGTGCCGCTGCTTGTCGGGGCCGATGCCGAATGGGGCCTGGCCATGCGCCTTGCGGATGCCCCGCGTTTTCCGCGCAACACCATGCTGGCTGCCATCGCCGACACCGCCTTGCTCTATGAATACGGGCTGGAAATGGCCCGACAGTGCCGGGCCATGGGCATCCAGGTCAATTTCGCCCCCGACGCCGATGTCAACAACAATCCGTCCAATCCGGTCATCAATACGCGCTCTTTCGGCTCCTCCCCCCGTCGCACCGCCACGCTGGCCTCCCAGTTTGCCCGCGGTTTGGAAGCGGGTGGGGTGATGGCTGTGGTGAAGCATTTTCCCGGCCATGGCAACACGATGGAAGACTCCCACGAGCAGCTGGCCCGCATCCGTGGCGACCGTCGCAGCATGGACAGCGTCGAACTATATCCTTTCCGCCGGCTGGTCGCGGAGGGTGTATCGGGCGTGATGGTGGGCCATCTTTCCGTGCCGGCCTATGAAAGTAATGCGCAACTGCCTTCGTCGCAGTCGGCGGCCATCGTCGATGGTCTGCTGCACAGGACACTGGGTTTTGAGGGGCTCACCTTTACCGACGCCCTGGTGATGAAAGGCGCCGCCGCCAGCTACAGCGGACTCAACTGCATCCGGGCCCTGCAGGCCGGCAACGACATCCTCCTGAGTCCTGCCAACCTGGTCAACGACATCAGGGCCGTGGTCTCGGCCGTGGACAAGGGACTCATCAGCGACAGCCTGATCGATGCCAAGTGCCGCAAGGTGCTCACATACAAGTACATCCTTGGATTGTCAAAAAGGGAGCCTGTCGAGATGGAAGGTCTCGGCACTCGGCTGCACAGCCCCCGGACCCTGGCCCTCGACGCCGAGTTGCACATCCAGGCCATGACCCTGCTGCGCAACGACAGGGATTTCCTGCCGCTGCGCCACCTGGAATCACAGCGCACGGCCGTGGTCGTCCTGGGCGACACGCTCGACAATCCTTTCATACAGACTTTGAAACTCTACCAGGAAAACCTGGACAGCTATGCCTTTGCCGCGAACACGGCACCCTCCCGGCAGCAACTGGCCGCACTGTTGGCCAAATACGACCGTCTCATCGTGGGGGTGTATGCCAACACGGCCCGCCAGGCCGAATGGCTCAATGCCTTGTCCGAGGTGGCCCCCGTGTGTATTTGCACGTTTACCTCGCCCTATACCTTGTCGCGTCACGGCAAAATCCTGCAGTCCGCTCCCGCCGTGCTTTGCGCCTACGAAACTTCCGCGCTGGCCCAGCAGGCGGCCGCCCAGGCTGTTTTTGGCGGCAATGCCGTGCGTGGGACACTGCCTGTGCCGATCGGGGAACTGTATCCCTACGGTCATGGCCTGCAAACGGAAAAGACCCGTTTGTCGTACGGCCTACCCGAGGAGGCGGGGATGCGCTCCGAGGTGATGGCCCGCATCGACAGCATTGTGGAGGACGCCCTCTCGAGGGATGCTTTCCCGGGTTGCCAGGTCTTGGTGGCCAAAAACGGCAAGGTGGTCTGGAACAAGGCCTACGGCTATGTCGATGTGGACCGCTGCGTGAAGGTGGCTCCCTGGCATGTCTATGACCTGGCCTCGGTGACCAAGGCGCTGGTCTGCACCCCGGCGGTGATGGGCCTGGTGGAGCGGGGCATGATCTCGCTCGACAATCCCGTTTCGATGCATCTGCCGGCCTTGCAGGAAACCGACAAACGCAATCTTTCCTATCGCCAGATGCTCTACCACGAGGCCCGTCTGTCGCCTTTCGTACCCTTCTACCAGCATCTGGTCGATATGACCAGCATCCCGGGCGGCTTGTTCCTGACCACCCGGCCCGATTCGGTGCATACGGCCCGTTTCGACGAGTCCACCTGGGCTCCGGGGCATTTCAGCTACGACGGACAACTGGTGTCGGCCCGCTCGGGCGATCCCTACAATCTGAAGGTGGCCGACCGTTTCTATGTGCACCGCTCTTTCCGCGACTCGGTCATCGACATCATTTGCCAGTCGGCCTTGCTCAAGCGCACGCGCTACGCCTACAGCGACCTGGGTTTCATCCTAATGGGCTTTGCTGCCGAGTCGCTCTACGGACAGACCCTCGACCAGTGGGCCGAGAAGGAGTTGTTCGCCCCTCTGGGGGCATGGACCACCACCTATCTGCCGCTTCGGAAATTCAAGCCCGAAAGGATAGTCCCCACGGCTTTGGACACCACTTTGCGCCATCAGCTCATTCTGGGCTATCCACACGACGAGGCGGCCGCTTTCCTGGGCGGTGTCTCGGGTAATGCCGGCTTGTTTTCCAACGCCAACGACCTGGCCAAGTTTCTGCAGATGATGCTCGACGAGGGTACTTACGGCCGTCACCGCTATTTCGAGCCTTCGACCGTGCGTTTCTTCACCTCCACGCGCAGCCGCCTGAGCCGCCGCATGCTGGGCTACGATGCCAACGAGCCCAATCCGGCCAAGGTTCAGCCCGTCTCGCCGCGCGCCTCCTTGCAGACCTATGGCCACACCGGTTTCACGGGGACCTGTTTCTGGGTCGATCCCGAATCGCAGCTCATCTACATCTTCCTGAGCAACCGGGTTCATCCCGACCGCACCAACACACTGCTGGGACGGCTCGACATCCGGCCCAAGATCCAGGATGTGATCTATCAGTCGTTTCAATGAACGCCTGCCATTTTAAATTTGGTAATGGCTTGCTTTTACTGTATATTTGTTCGCTTAATCAAAATCATCCCCTATGATCCATCAGATAAATCCTGAACTTGTCAAGGATCTGCGCCTGAAGGCCGAACAGATCCGCAAAAGAGAAATAGAAATCATCTACAGCGCCCGTGCCGGTCATACCGGCGGCTCGCTTTCGGCCACCAATGTGCTGACAGTGCTGTATTTCAACGAGATGAAAACCAATCCCGCCCGTCCGGACGATCCCGACCGCGACCGCTTCATCATGAGCAAGGGCCACAGCGTCGAGGCGCTCTACTGCGTGCTGGCCAAGGCCGGCTACATCAGTGACGAACTGCTCGACACCTACGGGCAGTGCGGCAGCAAGCTGGCCGGCCATCCGACCCGCAAAGTGCCCGGCGTCGAGATGAACACGGGTGCCTTGGGCCATGGACTGCCTGCCGGTGTGGGCATGGCCATCGCCGCCAAGATGGACGGCAAGTCCTACCGCACCTTCGTGCTGATGGGCGACGGGGAACAGGGCGAAGGATCCATCTACGAAGCCGCCATGGCAGCCTCCCATTACCACCTCGACAACCTGGTGGCCATCATCGACCGCAATCATCTGCAGATCAGCGGCAACACCGAGGATGTGATGTCGCTCGAGCCCATGCGCAGCCGCTGGGAGGCTTTCGGTTGGGACGTCCACGAAGCCGACGGTGACGACATTGTCTCGCTGATGGGGGCTTTTGCCGACCTCAAACAGGTCAGCGGCAAGCCTCATCTGATCATTTCCCACACCACCAAGGGCAAAGGCGTCTCCTACATGGAGAACGTGGCCAAGTGGCATCACGGCGTCCCCACCGACGAAGAGTACGCCCAGGCCATCGCCGAGATTTCCGCCCGTATCGAATCACTGCAAAAATAGAGCACTATGAGCAATACCATTCCCTGTCGTAAAATGATCACGGACTCCCTGCTGGAGTTCGGCCTTCAGAACAAGAATATCGTCGCTGTCACCACCGATGCCCGAGGCTCGGTCACCTTGGGCGACTTTGCCAAGCAACTGCCCGGCCAGTTTGTCGAACTGGGCATTGCCGAGCAGAACGCCGTCGGTGTGGCTGCCGGCCTGGCATCCACGGGCAAGAACGTCTTTGTCTGCGGACCTGCCTGTTTCTACGTGGCCCGTTCCCTGGAACAAGTCAAAGTGGATGTGGCCTATTCCAATATGCCCGTGCGTATCCTGGGTGTGAGCGGCGGCGTGAGCTACGGAGCCCTGGGTGCCACCCACCACAGCCTGCACGACATCGCCGTGCTTCGTTGTTTCCCGGGTATGAACGTGGTGCTTCCCTGCGACATCTACGAGAGCCGTCGTCTGGTCGAATCACTGCTCGACTATCCGCATCCGGTCTATATCCGTGTGGGTCGCAATGCCGTGCCCAATGTCTATGAAAATACCGACATCCCCTTTGAAATCGGCAAGGCCATCACCGTGTGCGAGGGCAAGGACCTGACCTTGATCGGCTGCGGCGAGACCGTCTGGCATTGCCAGCAGGCTGCCCTGGCCCTGAAAGAGGAGGGTATCAGTGTCCGTGTGCTGGATATGCACACGCTCAAGCCTTTCGACGAGGAGGCTGTCAAGAAGGCTGCCGCCGAGACAGGTCGCATCATGACAGTCGAGGAGCACAGCATCTTCGGCGGACTGGGTGCCGCCGTGGCCCAGGTCGTGGTCGGGAACCAGCCCGTGCCCATGAAGATCCTGGGCATTCCCGACGAGAATGCCATCACCGGCTCCTCCAAGGAAATCTTCCATCATTACGGCATCGACGCCGAAGGCATAGCCGCTGCGGTCCGTGCCTGGCTGAAATAATTGCATCCTATGTTTACACTAGCCATCGACCAGAGCACCTCGGCCACCAAGCTGATGCTTTTTGACGAGCACGAACAGTTGTGCCATCGCGTCACGCTGGAGCATGCGCAATATTATCCCCAGCCCGGCTGGGTGGAGCATGATGCCGAGGAGATTATGCAGAACATCTTCCAAGGGGCGGCCCAGTTGCTCCGTGAGAGCGGCGTGTCGGAAAAGGAGGTCCAATCGGTGGCCCTGACCAACCAGCGTGAGACGGTGGTGGTCTGGGAAGCTGCCACCGGCCGGCCGGTTTGCCATGCCGTGGTGTGGCAGTGCCAGCGCGGTGCCAAGATTTGTGCCTCCCTGCGCGAAAAAGGATATACCGGAATGGTCCAGTCCAAGACGGGCCTGCTCATCGATCCCTATTTCTCGGCCAGCGGTGTCAAGTGGATACTGGACAATGTGCCCGGGGCCCGCGAAAAGGCCGAGGCCGGCCAGTTGCGCATGGGTACGATGGATGCCTGGATGATCTGGCATCTGACCGATGGACGGGTGCATGCCTGCGACCGTACCAACGCGTCGCGCACCATGCTCTACAACATCCATACGCTCGACTGGGACGATGAGTTGCTCTCATTGCTGGGCATTCCCCGCAGCATGATGCCCGAGGTGCATCTTTGCGACGAAGTCTATGGCACGACCACTTTCAAGGGACTGTTCAGCCATGAACTGCCCATCGCCGGTGTGCTGGGCGATTCGCACGGTGCCCTGGTGGGGCAGATGTGCTTCTCGCAAGGCCTGGGCAAAGCCACCTACGGCACGGGTTCTTCGGTGATGGTCAATATCGGCGAGCAACCCCGTCAGGCTCCGCAAGGACTGGTCACGTCGGTGGGTTTCGCCGCCCAAGGCAAGACGTGGTATGCCTTCGAGGGCAACATCCATTGCACAGGTGCCACCATCAAGTGGATGGTCGATGATTTGGCGCTGATCGGCTCTTCGGCCGAGAGCGAGGCCTTGGCCACCTCGGTGCCCGACAGCGGCGGCGTGTTCTTTGTCCCGGCTTTTGCCGGTTTGGGCGCCCCCTGGTGGCAGAGCGAGGCCCGTGCCATCATTTGCGGCATGAGCCGCGGCACCCAGAAGGCCCATGTGGTGCGCGCCGCCCTGGAAGCCATCGCCTATCAGGTCAAGGACCTGGTCGATTTGATGACCCGTCAGGCCGGCATCTCCCTGAAGGAACTCCGTGTCGATGGCGGTCCGGCCAAGAACCGCTTCCTGATGCAGTTCCAAGCCGATATGCTGAACGCCCTGGTCAACGTGAGCCCGATTGCCGAGGCTTCGGCCCTGGGCGCTGTACTGATGAACTCGTTGGCCATGAAGCGGCGCTCCAGCCTGGAGGAAATCGCCGCCTTGCGTCATTCGTCCGAAATCATCGCCCCCGCAATGGCAGAAGCTGAGCGGGAAAAACTCTATGCCTGCTGGATCAAGGCTGTCAAGGGCTGCATCGCCCTGAGTCAGTCCATGGCTTGACAATCATTGAAACAAACATAACATCTTACACTATGGCTTACAAAAAGAATCTCACTTTCGGTATCATCATCGGTACCCGTAATTATTTCAACTCGGCCCTGGCCATCGATGTCCGCGCCTCCCTGTTGAAACTGCTCAAGGCCGCCGGTCACGACTATGTCATCCTCGACGAGAACGAGACGCCCACCCAGGGCAGTATCGAGACCCGTGAAGACGGTATGAAATGTGCCCGCCTGTTCCGCGAAAACCGCGATCGCATCGACGGCATCATCATCTGCCTGCCCAACTTCGGCTTCGAAATCGGCATCATCAACGCCCTGGATCTCTCCGAACTGCACGTGCCCATCCTGGTACAGGCTTGCGACGACGAGAACGACAAGGTCGATCTGGACAGTCGCCGCGATGCCTTCTGCGGCAAGATCTCGGTTTGCAACAACCTCTATCAGTACAACATTCCCTTCACGCTGACCACCTTGCACACCTGCGACATCGATTCCAAGGAGTTCGCCGCCGACCTGGACTATTTTGCCGGTGTCTGCCGCGTTGTCAGAGGTTTGCAGCATGCCCGCATCGGTGCCATCGGCACCCGTCCCATGGGCTTCCAGACCTGCCGTGCCAGCGAGAAGATCCTGCAGGCCAGCGGTATCACCGTCGTGCCGGTCGATCTGTCGGAAATCCTGTCCGCAGCCGCCAAAGTGAGCGACACCGAGGCCAAGGCCAAGATGGACGCCATCCGTTCCTATGCCCGCGTGCCTGCCCAGTATGAGGAGAAGATGATGATCCAGGCCAAATTCGGCGTGGCCGTCGAACATTGGATCGCTGCCAACGAGGTGGATGCCACGGCCATCCAGTGCTGGGACTCCCTCGAAGAGAACTATGGCTGCGCTCCCTGTATCACCATGAGCATGCTCAGCGACCAGCTCATCCCCAGCGCTTGCGAAACGGATATCGCCGGCGCCGTCTCGATGTATGTCCTGAGCCTGGCTTCGGGTCAGCCCGCTGCCTTGCTCGACTGGAACAACAATTTCGCCAAGGAACGCAACAAATGTGTCTGCACCCATTGCGGCAACTTCCCCAAAGGCTTTGCCAACGCTCCCATGGAGCTGGGCACGCTGGGTGTGCTGGGCCGCCAGCTGGGTTCGATCAACACCTTCGGCGCAGTCAAGGCCAAGGTCACGAGCGGCGACTTCTCGTTCTTCCGCATCTCGACCGACGACAACTACGGTTGCATCAAGGCCTACCTGGGCGAGGGCGAAATCACCAACGAGCCTTACGGTATGGACGGTTGCATCGCTGTGACCAAGGTCAATAACCTGCAGCAGCTCATGCGACACATCTGCAAGAACGGTTACGAACATCATGTGGCCATGTGCCGCACCCATGTGGCCGACATCATCGAAGAGGCCATCGACACCTACCTCGACTGGGATCTCTACCGTCACGAATAACAGAAGACAATGAAACGGCAGCTGATCAGGTTTGCCGGTCTGCTATTGGGATTGTCGCTCCTGGTGGGCGGCAATTCCTGTCATGACCGGCAGCAGAAGAGTCGCGGCAAAGTGGCTGTGATCATTTCGACACTGAACAACCCCTGGTTCGTGGTTCTGGGCGAGACGGCCTCCGACCGTGCCCGCGAACTGGGCTACGAGGCCCATCTGTTCGACTCTCAGAACAATCCCTTCAAGGAGACGGAACATTTCGACAATGTGCTGGCCTCGGGCTACAAGGCCATCCTGTTCAATCCCACCGATGCCAGCGGTTCGGTGGTCAATGTGCTGCAGGCCAAAAGAGCCGGAGTCCCCGTCTTCTGCATGGACCGCGAGATAGACGACATCGACGCCTGCACCTCGCAGATCCTTTCGGACAACTATTCCGGTTGCATCGAACTGGGCAAGTACTTCGTCAGTCAGATGAAGGGGCGGGGCAACTATGTGGAGATACTCGGTCTGGTGGGCGACAACAACACCTGGAACCGCTCCAAAGGCTTCCATGCGGTGGTCGATTGCTATCCCGACCTCAAGATGCTCTCCCAGCAGTCGGCCGACTTCGACCAGAACAAGGCGATGGAGGTGATGGAGTCCATGATGCAGGCCCACGCCGACATCCAGGCCGTCTTCTGCGGAAACGACGCGATGGCTATGGGCGCCTACCAAGCCGTGCTGGCTGCCGGAAAAGCAGGTAAGATCAAGATATTCGGCTTCGACGGAGCCGCCGACGTCATCAACGGGATCCGCGACGGAAAAATCGATGCCACCGGCATGCAGTTTCCCCGGGTGATGGCCCGCACTGCGGCCGAGATGGCCGACAAGTACATACGTGGCGAGCACCACCTTCCCAAGAAGATACCCGTTGCCGTCGAGCTGGTGACCCGCGACAACATCGCCCGCTACGAGGCCTTTGGCAAAGAAGGAGAATAGCCTATGAAAACTCTCTGTTACAAATACGGCAAAATCGTCCTGCTGGTGTTGCTCTGTCTGCTGGCCCTGCGCCTGTCTTTCTACACAGAATCCCTGAGCGCCAGACAGGAGCGCGAAAAACTCAGCCAGTTCAGCCCCGGTCAGGAAGTCGATTACTATTGGGACAACTACCGCAGCAGCCTGCCCGGCCGGGCCTTGGATCTGTCGGCTTTCGTGGGCCGCTTCCGCCAGGACCCTCAGGCGCTGGCTGCCGAATGTGGCGGCACTCCCGGCATCGGTTTCAAGACATTCTTTCTGGTCAAGACGGAAACATCCGATTTCACCATGAGAGACGACTGTCTGGAACTCAGGGTGGAGGGCGTGAAGTGGCAGATACCCGAAAAAGTCTTCGGCAACCTGGCCAGGGACGCCTCGGGATGGTTCGACATCGAGCACTACCGCAACATGACCGAATACAACGAGGTCTCTTCCTATCTGAACGCTCTTATCATGCAGCATATCCAGCAGGTCGCCGACAGCAGCTTTGCCTCAGGCCGCTCCTGCCGGGTTTGCGGAGCCGTCGAGCTGGCCCTCGACCAGCCCCTTGCAGAGGCAGTCACATTAATTCCTTTCGAACTGGAATTCATCCCATGATTTTTTCCCAAACCGCTTCCGAGAGATGGACAAGATAATACTCGAGGCACAAGGCATCACCAAGCGTTTCCCGGGCGTGCTGGCCCTGGACAAGGTCGACCTGCGCATCTATGCCGGCGCCGTGCAGGCGCTGGTCGGTGAAAACGGAGCCGGAAAATCCACCCTGATGAACATCCTTTCCGGAGTCTATACCGACTACGAGGGCAGCCTGTTGATGGACGGCCGGCCCTGCCGGCTCTCTTCGGCGCTGGAGGCCAGAGGGGCAGGAATAGCCATCATCCACCAGGAACTGAACCTGGTCCCCTACATGAGTGTTGCCGAAAACATCTTTTTGGGCCGCGAAGCAGTGAGCAGGAGCGGTCTGATCGACTACCGGTCCATGAGGCGCCAGGCCTCCCGACTGCTTTCCCAACTGAATTTCGACATCGACCCCGATACGCGGGTGGCCGATCTCAGGGTCGGACAGCAGCAACTAGTCGAAATAGCCAAAGCGCTGTCTCTGCAGGCAAGGGTGCTGATCATGGACGAACCCACATCCTCGCTGTCCGAAAAGGAAGTCCAGACCCTGTTCGAGATCATAGACCGCCTCAAGGCCCAAGGCACGGGCATCGTCTATATCACCCACAAAATGGACGAGATCAGCCGCCTGGCCGATTATGTGACGGTGCTGAGAGACGGCTGTCTCATCGGAGAACTGCCTGCCGCCCAACTCAATACCGACGACATCGTCCGCATGATGGTGGGGCGCGAACGCAGCCATTTCTTTGTCAAGCAGCCGCACCAGAAACAGGCCGTCAGGCTGCAGGTGGACCATCTCTCCCTGAAAGACGCGGCCCATCCGGGCAAATACATTTTGCGCGACATCTGTTTCTCGGTCAGTGCCGGAGAAGTCCTGGGCATCTACGGACTGATGGGCGCCGGCCGTACCGAACTGTTGGAAACCATCTTCGGCCTGCATCCCCAGCAAGCCGACTACACCATGTCGGTCGATGGGCGGGCCGTCCAGCCCCGTCACCCGCAGGAGGCGCTGGACAGCGGCATCGCCCTGATACCCGAAGACCGCAAACGCGACGGTCTGGTCCTGGATCTGGACATCACAGAAAACATGACCCTTGCCTCACTGGACCGTTTCCTGCAACACGGGCTGTTGCAGCACAGCCGTGAGAACCGGACGGTCGACGACTATCGCGAGCGTCTGGCCATCAAGTCCTATTCGCGCACGCAACTGTGCGGACAGCTCAGCGGCGGCAACCAGCAGAAGGTGGTCATTGCCCGCAGCCTGCTCACCGGCCCCAAAGTCCTCTTGCTCGACGAGCCGACCCGGGGCATCGACATACAGGCCAAGAACGAAATCTACCAGCTCATCGACCGCTGGGCCGGACAGGGGATGGCCATTGTGCTGATATCCTCCGAACTGCCCGAGATCATGGCCGTTTCAGACCGTATATTGACACTTTCCGAGGGCCGGATCACAGCCGGGTTCCAGCGGGAGGAGTTTTCCGAAGAAACCATATTGAAAGGTGTTTTACCAAGAGAATAAGCAATGAAAACCAATATCAGAAAGTGGACCTCAAAGCCCGTTGTCAAGCCTCTGCTGGCGCTGATACTGATGGTCGTGGCCATGTCTTTTCTGTCGGAGAATTTCGCCACCTCCGACAACTTCTTCAATGTATTGCGGCAGGTCTCCGTCAATCTGTGCATCTCGGTCGGCATGACGATGGTCATCCTCACGGGCGGCATCGACCTGTCTGTGGGCTCTGTGCTGGCGCTGAGCGGCGCTGTGGCGGCAGGACTGGTGCGTGGAGGCATCAGCCTGCCCGGAGCCGACCTGTTTATCGGAGCCACTTTCTGGGGCGCCTGTCTGGCCGCTCTGGCCGTCGGTGCCGGTCTGGGAGCCTTCAATGGCCTGATGATCACCCGCTTCAAGGTGCCTCCCTTTGTGGCCACCCTGGGCATGCTCACCATTGCCCGCGGTCTGACCATGCTCTACACAGGAGGCTTCCCCATCACGGGGCTGGGCTCTTCCTTCGAGTTTCTGGGCACCGGCTGGCTGGCAGGCATACCCATGCCCGTCTGGCTGGCATTCCTCATCATCCTTGCCTTCGCCTTCTACATGAAGAAGAGCAAGACAGGCCGCTACATCTACGCCATCGGCGGCAACGAGCGGGCCTCTCTGCTGTCGGGCATCCGTGTGGATCGTGTGAAACTCTGGGTCTATACGCTGGCCGGTCTGCTCTCGGCTGTGGCCGGTTTGCTGGTCACCGCCCGCCTGGATTCGGCCCAGCCCAATGGCGGAAGCGGCTACGAACTGGATTCCATCGCCGCCGTCGTCATCGGCGGCACCTCGCTGAGCGGCGGTCGCGGCTCGATATGGGGCACCGTCGTGGGAGCCCTCATCATCGGCGTGCTCAACAACGGACTGGTCCTGCTCAATGTCTCGCCCTTCTGGCAGCAGGTAGTCAAAGGACTGGTCATCCTTGGCGCCGTCGTCATGGACAAGTACAGCACCAAAACCAACTGACCCTCTGCGGCCGATGGCCGATGCCGAACGGCCCCTGTCAGAAAGGTTCCATCAGGAGGCGCAGTTCGTAGTCCTGGTAGGGCAGGCGGTACTGGCGCAGCGGCCAGGCGCCCCAGCTGTTGACGCAGCCCATGCCCATCTGCTTGAGGTCGATGCAGCAATCCACAAAACCGGCTTTCTCCAACTCGGAGAAGTGACGCTGGGCTTTGTCCGGCCCGTCGTCGAGCATTTCCTGGGTGTAGGGCAGGGCCGAGGCCGAGAAAGGCACGGGAGCGGTGAAACGCAGTCCACGGCCGTCCGGGGCGCGAAGCTCCCACCAGCGCAGGTCGGTCCTAGTGCCGGTCTCCTGCGGGCGGATATAGGGGTAGAACTGTTCTTCGACGCTCTGGTGATAGATGCCCAGGAAGCTGGCATTGTTGCGGTCGCAATAGTTCTCCACGGGGCCGCGGCCGTAGTAGCCGACCTGGCTTATTTCCTTGACCAAAGGCAGCCTCAGGCCAAAGCGGAAGAGTTCCGGCACCTTGGCCCCTTCGGTGGTTTGCAGGCGCTCGCAGACCTCGATGCGTCCCTTTTCGTCGATGACATAGCTCAGGCTCAGACCAGCCTGGACAGCTTCCAAGCGGTAGTCGGCCTGCAACCTGACTTTATCGCCCAACTTGTCGATGCGGAGATCTTGCAATTGGCATCCGGGCTCTTTCCAAACGGCCAGTTGGCGTTGTATGTTGGCTCCGTAGTCGTTGTCGGTGGGAGCCCGCCAGAAATTGGGCCTCAAACCGCCCTCGTCGGCCAGCAGGGAGCGGCCTTTATATTGCCAGTCGATCAAGCCTCCGTCTTTGCCGAAGACCATTTGGAAACCGGCTCCTTTGACGATGATGCCCGTCTCGTCGTCCCGGCTGCATTGCAGGCCGGAAACTGTCCCCTTGCCACTTGCCGCCTTGCCGGAGATTATCCCGGAACCCGTTTGGGTGGTTTCCTCCTCGAGCAGAGTGGTGAAGAAATGCCCCTCGGCGGCTTCCAGAAGACAGAACTGCTGGCGGGCCAGGCAGTGGCCGGCATCCAGTAGCGGGCGGGCCTGGCTGAGCCTGACACTCAGGTTGAGCAGGATTTCGCAGCCTTGGGGCATGGCGTCCAGGCTGTAGGGCAGGCTCAGTTCGCGACTGCTGCGGGCCTGGATGCCGTCCAGGCCGATGCTGCCGCTTTGCAGGGGCCGCCCGTCGCAGAGCAGCGTCCAATCCAGTATGCAGTCCTGCAGGTCGCGGAAGAAATACTCGTTGAAGACCCGGATTCTGCCCCTTTGGGCATCCAGCATTTCCGCCCAGATGTCCTGATAGTAGTATTGCACTTCATAGGCATGGGGGTTCCACACGCGGTCGGGGCCTATGAGCCCGTTGTCGCAGAAGTTCTTGCTACTGGGATCGTACGAGTTGTAGTCGCCGCCGTAGGCATAGAACATGCGACCTTCTTTGTCGTAGGCGCGCTGGCCCTGATCGACGAAATCCCAGATGAAACCGCCCTGATACTTGTCGTAGCGGCGGATCAACTCCCAGTATTCCTTGAAACCGCCCTCCGAGTTGCCCATGGCATGGGCGTATTCACACTGGATGAGAGGTTTGGTCTTGGATGCGTCTTCGGCGTAGCGACGGCAGTTGTCGTAGTCGTAGTACATGGGGCAGAAAATGTCGGTATAGTCGTTTTGGGCGGCCTGTTCGTACTGTACGGGCCGGGAGGGATCTTCGGCCTTGATCCAGCGGTAGCAGGTCTCGAAATTGGGCCCGAAACCGGCCTCGTTGCCCAGCGACCAGATGATGACCGAAGGATGGTTGAAGTTGCGCTGCACATTGCGCTGGTTGCGCTCCAGATGAGCCTGGGCAAAGTCGTCGCGGCGGGCCAGGGTGGCGGCGCGGTATCCCATGCCGTGGCTTTCGACATTGGCTTCGGCCACCACATAGAGGCCGAAGCGGTCGCACAGTTCGTACCAGAAGTTGTCGTCGGGATAGTGGCAGGTGCGCACGGCATTCACGTTCATCCGTTTCATGGCGAGGATGTCTTGCAGCATCCGCTCGTGCGAGAGGATATAGCCGCCGTCGGGATCGATTTCATGCCGGTTCACGCCCTTGATGAGGACGGGTTGCCCGTTGACCAGCAATTGGGCATCGCGGATTTCCACTTTCCTGAATCCGACCTTCACGGGAATGACTTGGAGCGTCTTGCCGGCCGCGTTTTTCAGGGTGGCCGTCAGCGTGTAGAGCTCCGGTGTCTCGGCCGACCAGCGCCGGACTCCGGATGCTTGCAGGCTCGTATGGCAGTCCTGGGCGGCAGACAGCTGCCGGGTGGCCAGCAGCGTCCCGTCGGGAGCGCTCAAGGCCAGGGCCACGCTGGCCCCCTTGGCATCGTGGCATTGGAGACGGACATCCAATTGGCCGTCCCGGTAGTCATTGACCAAATCGGGGGTGACACGGATGTCGCGGATGTATTGGCGCGGGGTCGAGTAGAGGTAGCAGTCGCGGGCCACGCCACTGAAGTGGAAGAAGTCCTGATCCTCGAGATAGCTGCCATCCGACCAGCGGTACACCCTAAAGGCGATGAGATTTTTCTGCCCGGGTTTGAGAAAGGACGTCAGGTCGAATTCGGCTTCGAGTTTGCTGTCCTCGCTGTAGCCGACAAAGCGGCCGTTCACCCACAGCGACAGATTGGACGTGACCGAACCGAAGTGCGCGACGATGCGACGGCCTTTCCAGGCAGCCGGAACTGTGATTTCGCGCCGGTAGCTGCCCACGTGGTTGTTTTCGGACGGCACATGGGGCGGATTGTTGCGGAAATGGCCTTTCCAGGCATAGCCCGAACTCACATAGACCGGGTCGCCGTAACCATGCTTTTCCCACAAGCCGGGCACGGGCATGTCGCTCCAGCCACTGTCGTCGTAGCGCTGCATGTAGAAGTCTTGGGGCTCCTGTCCCGCATCCTTCACCCAATGGAATTTCCACAGGCCGTTCAAATCAAAAAAGTTGTCCGAAGCTTCGGGACAGCCCCTCTGGGCCGCTTCCTCGGATTCGTAGGCGAAGAAGGCGCTGTGCATGTCAAGGCGGTTCAAGGCATTGACCTGCGGATCGAGCCAGGCAGCGTCAATTCCTTTCGCATCGGCCGCGGAGGCGGTACTCATCATTGTCGCCGACATCAGCAGCGTCGACAGCAGGGCACTGGGCAAACTAATTCTTTTCATGTCCGTCATTGATATGGGGTTGCTGCAAATATAATCGAAAGCGGCAAAAAACACAAAAAACGCAAGATACTTCGGCCTATGCAGCAGGATAAAAAAAGCCAGTTCCGAGGGGAACTGGCTTTTTCACTTGGCCAAGGGCTGTATTATCCTTCGTAAACGATGGGTTTGTATTTGGGAACCAGGCTCTTCATGATGCTCCAGGCGATGAGGTAGGCCACACCGCAGAAGCAGAACATGATGAAATAGCCGGCCGGCTTGCCTTCGAAACCGAGGAAGGTGAAGGCCGAACCCATTTCTTCGGCATGGGTGAAGAGCTTGCCTGCCACATACTGGATAATCATCGAGCCGATACCGCCGGCCATGGCACCGATACCGGTGATGGTGGCGATGGTGCTCTTGGGGAACATGTCACCCGTGGTGGAGAAGATGTTGGCGCTCCATGCCTGGTGTCCGGCTCCGGCCAGACCGATCAGGATGGCGGGCCACCAGGGGCTGTTGAAGTGAACTCCCAGGGGCTGGGCCAGCAGGGCGCAGAGCGGGAAGAAGGCGAAAATCAGCATCGACAGCATACGGCCGGCATACGGATTCATGCCTTTCTTGTCAACAAAGATCTTGGGCAGGTAGCCACCGAAAATGGAGATGACCGTCACAATGGCATAGAGCGTGAAGATCAAGCCCTGGCCCAAGCCGGAAGTGGCGGGCGCATGGAACTGGTTGCTGAAGTAGGAAGGCGCCCAGAACAGGAAGAACCACCATACACCGTCGGTGAAGAACTTGCCCACGATGAACGACCAGGTCTGCTTGTAGCCGAAGCACTTGATGAAGGGGATGGTCTTCTGCTCGGCGATGGCGGCCTTTTCGGCAGCCTCGGCGGCATCGTCCTGATGAATGTATTCCAACTCACCTTCGTTGACGTGTTTGCTCTTTTCGGGCTGGTCGTACATGAAGGTCCAGAAGAACATCCAGATGAAGCCCAGACCGCCGATGATGATGAATGCCATTTCCCAGCCGAACTTGACAGCCAGCGGCGGAATGCAGAGCGGAGCGGCCAGGGCACCGACCGAAGCACCGGCATTGAAGATCGAGGTGGCGAAAGCACGGTCCTTCTTGGGGAAGTATTCGGCCGTCACCTTGATGGCTGCGGGGAAGTTGCCAGCTTCACCAAGCGCTAGGATGCCCCGGCAAAGCAGGAAGAGATAGACACTGGTGGTCGAGATGGCCAGGGCTACATTGCTGCCGGTCTCTACGGCGCGTAGGGCGGCGACGCTGTCGATGCCGCCGACCAGGTGGGCGGTGGCCCAGCCGCAGGCAGCATGCAGGCAGGCACCGGCCGACCAGACACCGATGGCAATCAGATAGCCTTTCTTGGTGCCCATCCAATCGACAAACTTGCCGGCAAACAGGCATGCGATGGCATAGAAGATGGAGAAGAAGCTGGTAATGACGCCATAGTCGGCCTCTGTCCAGTGAAACTCGGGTTTGATGAACTCCTCGTAGGTGAGGGAGAGCACCTGACGGTCCAGGTAGTTGACGGTCGTGGCCACAAACAGCAGCGAACACATCCACCAACGCCAGTTGGACATCAGTTTCTGAGTGGTAGTTAACTGTGACATAGTTAATTAATTAGTTATTGATAAATGATTGAATAGACTTTTAACGGGCGGCCTGGATGTAGCCCAGGGCCTCGCGGCACTTGTCGCTGATGGCCTTCCAGTTCTTTTCGGCGATGACTTCCTTGGGGAAGAGCTTGCTGCCCATGCCCACAGCCGTCACGCCGGCCTTGAACCAGGCGCTGAGGTTCTCCTCGGTGGGTTCGACGGCGCCGGTCACCATGATCATCGACCAGGGCATCGGAGCCTTGACGTTCTTGACAAAGGACGGACCGCCCACGTTGCCTGCCGGAAATACTTTCGTCAGGTCGCAGCCTGCCTCCTGGGCAAAACCGATCTCGCTGACACTGCCGCAGCCCGGCGAGTAGGGCACCAGCCGGCGGTTGCAGACCTTGGCCACTTCGGGGTTGAACAGCGGGCCCACCACGAAATTGGCGCCCAGCTGCAGATACATTGCAGCCGTGCCGGCATCGACAATCGAACCGATACCCATGATCATGTCGGGACACTCCTTGGCGGCAAACTTCACCAGGTCGCTGAAGACTTCCTGGGCGAAATCGCCGCGGTTGGTAAACTCAAAAGCGCGCACACCGCCTTCGTAACAGGCTTTGACCACCTGACGGGCCACTTCGGTGTCCTTGTGATAGAACACAGGTATCATACCCGTCGCGCTGATGGTATTGAGTACCTGCAATTTGGTAAATCTTGCCATAATCTGATTCTTTAACGGGAAACACGTCCGGAGGCGTCTCCGCCCATGAGTTTTTCGACTTCCTCTACGCTGACCATGTTGAAGTCGCCATAGATGGTGTGCTTCAGACAGGAAGCGGCCACGGCGAATTCCAGGGCCTTCTGGTCGTCCTCGGGCCAGGTGAGCAGGCCGTAGATGAGACCGCCCATGAAGGAGTCGCCGCCGCCGACACGATCGACGATGTGAGTGATGTCGTAGCGTTTGGACTCATAGAGCTTGCCATTGGAATAGAGCACGCCGCCCCAGGTGTTGTGGTTGGCGTTGATGCTGCCGCGGAGGGTGATGATCACCTTCCCGGCCCGCGGGAAACGTTTCATGAGCTGGGTGCAGACCGATTCGAACTGGGCCTGTTTGACCTGGCCGCCCGTCTGAGCCACATCGAAGCCTTCGGGCTTGATGCCGAACACCTTTTCGGCGTCCTCCTCGTTGCCCAGGATCACGTCGCAGCATTCGACCAGGGCGGGCATCACTTCGGAGGCTTTCTTGCCGTATTTCCAGAGGTTCTTGCGGTAGTTCAGGTCGCAGGAGACGGTGATGCCTTTGCGGTTGCAGGCCTTGACGGCCTCCAGGCAGACATCGGCGGCACCCTGGGAGATGGCCGGGGTGATGCCCGTCCAATGGAACCAATCGACGCCTTCAAGCACCTTGTCCCAGTCGATCATGCCGGCCTTGATGGTGGCGATCGACGAATTGGCGCGGTCGTAGATGACCTTGCTGGCGCGCGAGACGGCGCCCGTCTCCAGGAAATAGATGCCCAGGCGGTCGCCGCCATAGACTATCTTGCCGGTGCCCACACCGTATTTGCGCAGGTCCATGACACAGGCCCGGGCGATGTCGTTTTCCGGCAGGCGGGTCACAAAGTCAACGTCGATGCCGTAGTTGGCCAGCGACACGGCCACATTGGCCTCGCCGCCGCCGAAAGTGGCGGTATAGGAATCAGTCTGCGTGAAACGCAGGTAGCCGGGGGTTGCCAGACGCAACATGATTTCCCCGAAAGTGACTACTTTCTTGCTCATTTTTAGAATTTAAAGAAGGTCTTGGCATTGTAGTAGGAGATGCCTTCCACCATCTTGCCGATGAAGTCCATCTCGCTGGCGGGAATCTCGCCGTTGACCACGTCGGTGCCGATCAGGTTGCACATGATGCGGCGGAAATACTCGTGACGCGGGTAGGAGAGGAAGCTGCGCGAGTCGGTGAGCATGCCTACGAAGCGGCTCAGCAGGCCCAGGACGGACAGCGAGTTCATCTGGGCGGTCATGCCGTATTTCTGGTCGAGGAACCACCAGCCCGAACCAAACTGGATCTTGCCGGCCACCGAACCGTCCTGGAAGTTGCCCAGCATGGTGGTGATCAGGTCGTTGTCGCGCGGGTTGAGGTTGTAGAGGATGGTCTTGGCCAGTTGGTTGGTCTTGTCCAGGCGGTTGAGGAACTTCGACATGTTCTTGGCCACCGTGAAGTCGCCGATCGAGTCGAAACCGGTGTCCGGACCCAGCTGGGCGAACAGACGGTCGTTGTTGTTGCGGATGGCGCCGTAGTGGAACTGCTGTGTCCAGCCGCTGCGGGCATCCATGACGGCGAACTCGTACATCATGGCCGACTTGAACTTGAGGATTTCTTCCTTGGTCAGGGCCTTGCCGCCATAGACTTTGTTGAAGATGGCGTCGATCTCGGCCTGGGTGTAGTCTTCGGCATAGAACTCCTCGATGCCGTGGTCGCTCAGACGGCAGCCAACCGATTCGAAGAAGTCGTGGCGCTTCTGCAGGGCGGCGATGACATCGGCAAAACGGCTGATGCTGACACCCGATACATCGGACAGCTTTTCAATATAGGCGCGGAAATCGGCCGGTACCTCGACAGCCATGGCCTTGTCGGGACGCCAGGTGGGCAGCACCTTGATCTCGAAGCCTTCCTTCTTGAGCTGGATGTGGTATTCGAGGCTGTCCACGGGATCGTCGGTGGTGCAGACGGTCTCCACTTTGTATTTGCGCATCAGGCCGCGGGCGCTGTATTCGGGCGTGCGCAGCTTGGCGGTGCATTCGTCGAAGATCTCGCGGGCCGTTTCGGGCTTGAGGATCTTGGTCACGCCGAAGCAGGTCTTCAATTCAAGATGGGTCCAGTGATAGAGCGGGTTGCGCATGGTGTAGGGGACGGTCTCCGCCCACTTTTCGAACTTCTCCCAGTCGGTAGTGTCCTTGCCCGTGCAATAGCGTTCGTCCACGCCGTTGGTACGCATGGCGCGCCATTTGTAGTGGTCGCCTTCGAGCCAGATCTGGCCCAGGTTGTCGAACTTGCGGTCCTTGGCAATGAACTCGGGGTTCAGATGGCAGTGGTAGTCGATAATCGGGAGATTCTTGGCGTGCTGGTGGAATAATTCCTGCGAAACTTCATTGTCGAGCATGAAGTTCTCGTCCATAAACTGTTTCATCTTGAAGATAGTATTTTAATGGTTAGACAATTTCCTCTCGAAGTGTGCCGTATGCGGGCGTACCCGTATTGAGCCCGTAAAAATAGGGAATAATTTCGTAAAATGAAAAAGAAAAAGTCTTTGGGCGTTTTTTATGCCTCCCCTGATGGATTATTGAACAGGGTTTGCTATTTTTGCAGATTAAATCACAAACGGCGACACTATAACAATCTGAACCTTATGGCAGAACAGATTTTGAACCCCGAAGAGGACAGGAAAAGCCTCAATTTCATAGAAAAAATCGTCGAGAACGACCTTCAGGAGGGCCACAACGGCGGCCGCATCCAGACCCGTTTTCCACCGGAGCCCAACGGCTACCTGCACATCGGCCACGCCAAGGCCATCGCCCTGGACTTCGGCATTGCCGAGCGCTACGGCGGCGTGTGCAACCTGCGTTTCGACGACACCAACCCCCAGAAGGAAGACACCGAATACATGGACGCCATCGAGCAGGACATCCGCTGGCTGGGTTTCAAATGGGGCAACATCTACTATGCCTCCGACTATTTCCAGCAGCTCTGGGACTTCGCCGTCGAGCTGATCAAGCAGGGCAGGGCCTATATCGACGAGCAGACGTCCGAGGAAATCGCCCGCCAGAAGGGCACACCCACGCAAGCCGGCGAGAACAGCCCCTATCGCGACCGTCCCGTCGGGGAGTCGCTGGCCCTGTTCCAGGAAATGAATTCCGGCCGCATGGAGCCCGGCCGCATGGTGCTGCGTGCCAAGATCGACATGGCCAGCCCCAACATGCACTTCCGCGATCCCATCATCTACCGGGTGCTCAACATGCCGCACATCCGCACGGGCAACAAATGGAACGCCTATCCCATGTACGACTTCGCCCATGGGCAGAGCGACTACCTGGAGGGCGTGACCCATTCGCTCTGCACGCTGGAATTCGTGTCGCACCGGCCTCTGTACGACCTGTTCTGCGACTGGTACAAGGAGACCCGGGGCGATCTGCCCATCGACGACAACCGGCCCCGTCAGACCGAGTTCAACAAACTGAACCTCAACTATACGCTCATGTCGAAGCGCAACCTGCTGGTGCTGGTCAAGAACGGCCTGGTGAGCGGTTGGGACGATCCCCGCATGCCGACCCTTTGCGCCTTCCGCCGTCGCGGCTATTCGCCCGAGTCCATCCTGGGCTTCATCGACAAGATCGGCTACACCACCTACGACGCCCTGAACGATTTCTCGCTCCTGGAGTCGGCCGTGCGTGAAGACCTCAACCAGCGCTCCACGCGCGTATCGGCCGTCATCAACCCCGTCAAACTGGTCATCACCGACTATCCCGAAGGCCGGGTGGAGGAGATGGAGGCCCTGAACAATCCCGAACACCCCGAGGAAGGCAGCCACAAGATCAAATTCAGCCGCGAGCTGTGGATCGAGCGCGAGGACTTCATGGAGGAGGCTCCCAAGAACTTCTTCCGCATGACCCCCGGCAAGGAGGTGCGGCTGAAGAATGCCTATATCATCAAGTGCACCGGAAGCACGAAGGACGCCCAGGGCAACATCACCGAGATCCAGGCCACATACGACCCCGAAAGCCGCAGCGGTCTGCCCGGTGCCGACCGCAAGGTCAAAGGCACGCTGCACTGGCTCAGTTGCGGGCATTGCCTCCCGGCCGAGGTGCGCATGTACGACCGCCTGTGGAAGGTGGAGAACCCGCGCGACGAACTGGCCCGTCTGCAGGACGAAGGCCTCACGGCCCTGGACGCCATGAAGCAGATGATGAACCCCGATTCGCTGCATGTCCTCGACACCTGCTATGTGGAGGAATATGTCAAAACGCTGCCCGCCTACAGCTACCTGCAGTTCCAGCGCATCGGCTATTTCAACGTCGATCCCGACAGCTGCCCCGACCACCTGGTCTTCAACCGCACGGTCGGACTGAAGGACACATGGAGCAAGATCAGCGGCAAATAAACCACCAGGGACCAGGTCATGAAGTCGTGGAACAAATCTCATGAGGAGGAACTGCTGCAGCGATTCGAAGCGGGTCGCTCGGATGGGAAGTCCGTGTATTTCGACCTGGAGGAATACGAGCAGATCATCGACCATTACATCCTCAGGGAAGAGTTCGACATGGCCGAGAAAGCCCTCGAGGCCGCCCGCTCGATCCACCGCGACAGTGACACGCTGCGCCTGAAAGCGGCCCGTATCTGCCTTTGCCGCAAACGTCCCGAGGAGGCCCTGTCGCTGTTGGGACGGCAAAACGACGAGGAAGCCGGCATTCTGCGCGGTGCCGCCTGGCTTCAGCAGGGCCTGCGCGACAAAGCCTTCCATCTGTTTGAGGACATCATCGGCCAGGCCACGGTCGATAAGGAATACACCCTGCTCGACATCGCCGAGCAGCTGGCCTATTACCATTACTACCGCGAAGCGCTCGAGAAACTCGAGGCGGCCTGGCAGATCAATGCCCGCATCACCGATATCTACGACCTGGCCGTCGACTGCTGCGAGCAGTTGCAGGACATGGAGGGTTGCATCCGCTTTTATCAGCGCGAACTGGACGCCTTCCCCTACGATTCTTCCGTCTGGGCCAGCCTGGCCGAGCTGCATTTCCGGCTCAAGCACATGGAGGAGGGGATCGAGGCCATGGAATTCGCCCTGGCTTCGTCCCGCTCTTACAATCCGCTTTGGGCCGAGGAGTTGGGACAGGCCTATACCGAGCTGCCCGACTACGAGCAGGCCCTGAAGCACTACACCGCCGCCCACCAGGCGATGCTTGAGCAGTATGGCGAGGAAGACAGCAACCTTTTGGGCGAGATCGGCGAATGCCACGAGAAACTGGGCCGTTTTGACGAGGCCCTCGACTGGTACCATCGCTGCCTGAAGGTCAATCCCAACGATGACGACGCCTACGTGGGCATCGGCGTGTGCCTGGCTGCCAAGCAGCAATATCAGGAGAGCCTGCAATCCTACGAACAGGCCCTCCGCCTGAATCCCGGCAACGAAGATGTCTGGGCCTGCCTGGGCGAACTCTTCACAGTGACGGAAAACTACGACCAGGCCATAGAATCCTACCGGTTGGCCCTGGACGTCGATCCCGAACAACCCGATATCTGGTTTACGCTGGGCAACCTGCTCTTCACCCAGGACGAATTCGCCTCGGCCCTGCAAGCCTACGAGGAGGCCATCAGGCGCCAACCCGAAATGGAGAATCTCTATCTGTTTGCCGCCCTCACCTGCCGCATCCTCGGCCTGGACGAGCAAACCGAAAAATATCTGGCCGAGGCCGAACGTCAGGACCCGGATGCCAGAAAAACCTTTGAATCCATCCTTAAAGAATCATGAAATGAGAAAGTTCGGCATCATCGGCTATCCCTTGGGACATTCCTTTTCCCGGGGCTATTTCACGGAAAAATTCGCCCGCGAGCATATCGATGCGGTCTATGAGGCCTTCCCCATGGAGTCGATTACGGCGTTTCCGGCCCTGGTGGCCGGCGAACCCGATCTCTGCGGCTTGAATGTCACACTGCCTCACAAGCAGGCGGTGATGCAATATCTGGACAGCCTGTCGCCCGAGGCAGCCGCCATCGGGGCGGTCAATGTCATCAAGATCGTGCGCCGCGACGGACGTCCGGTGATGAAGGGCTACAACAGCGACTGCATGGGCTTCCGGGGCTCGATAGCCCCCGCCATCGAGGCCATGCGGGCCGGAGGGGAAACCCTGCAGGCCCTGGTCTTCGGCACGGGCGGCGCTTCACGGGCCGTGGCCTACGCCCTGTTGCAACTCAATGTGCAGCCGGTGATGGTCTCGCGCCAGCCTTCGACCTATCGTCTGGGCGACGGGACGCAGTTAGACTGCATGTCGTACGACGACCTTACGCCCCAGGTGATGGCCTCGCACCGTGTGCTGGTCAATGCCACGCCCCTGGGCATGAGCCCCCACGTCGAAACCTTTGTGCCTATCCCATACCAATGCCTCACCGGCAAACATCTGCTTTACGACTTGGTGTATAATCCCGAAGAGACGATGTTCCTGCGTCAGGGCAAGGAGCAGGGCGCCCAAACCTTGAGCGGCCTGGCCATGCTTTATTTGCAGGCGCAGGGCAGTTGGCAGGTATGGTCGAAAAGTACATTATAACATTGTCATATTATGGAAGAAGAAAGGAAAACGGTTGATTTGCCGGAAAATGCGTATCGCCCCTTGAAGGAAGGCGAAAGCTACGAACCTGTGATGAGTCCTCAAAAAGTTTATCCCGAAGCCAACTGGCGCTCGGTGTCGCTGGGTGTGCTGATGGCCATCGTCTTCTCGGCCGCCGCGGCGTTCCTGGGATTGAAAGTGGGACAGGTCTTTGAGGCCGCCATCCCCATTGCCATCATCGCTGTGGGCCTGTCGAGTGTGTCCAAGCGCAAGAACGCCCTGGGCGAGAATGTCATCATCCAGTCGATCGGCGCCTGCTCGGGCGTGATCGTGGCCGGTGCCATTTTCACCTTGCCGGCCCTTTACATCCTTCAAGCCAAGTATCCGGACATGTCGGTCAATTTCATCCAGGTCTTGGTCAGCTCGCTGCTGGGCGGTGTGCTGGGCATCCTGTTCCTGATTCCCTTCCGCAAGTACTTTGTGTCCGATATGCACGGCAAATACCCCTTCCCCGAAGCCACTGCCACGACGCAGGTGCTCATTTCGGGCGAGAAGGGTGCCGGCCAGGCCAAACCCTTGATCATCTCCGGTTTGATCGGCGGTATCTATGATTTCCTGGTGGCCACCTTCGGCGCCTGGACCGAGGTCTTCTCGACCCGCGTCTGCGCCTGGGGCACCGCCCTGGCCGACAAGGCCAAACTGGTCTTCAGCATCAACACCGGTGCCGCCGTGCTGGGTCTGGGCTACATCGTCGGACTGAAATACGCCGCCATCATCTGTGCCGGCTCGGCCCTGGTTTGGTTTGTCATCGTGCCCTTGCTGCCTTTCGTGGGTGACGACCTGCTGCAGGTGCTCAACCCGACCATCACCGGCACGGCTGCCGCCATGAGCCCCGAACAACTGTTCACCAGCTATGCCCGTCACATCGGCATCGGCGGCATCGCCATGGCCGGCATCCTGGGCATTGTCAAGTCCTGGCCCGTCATCAAGAGTGCCGTGGGCCTGGCCGGCCGCGAGATCAAAGGCGGCAAGGTGCAGGCCGGTCAGAAGGTGACGCGTACGCAGCGCGACTTGTCGATGAAGATCCTGCTCGTCGGTGTGGCCGTTGCATTGGTGGCTGTATTTGTCTTCTTTTATTTCGGTGTGATGGAATTCAACCTGTTGCATGCCGTCGTCGGCCTGCTGGTGGTGGGCGTCATCGCCTTCCTTTTCACCACGGTGGCCGCCAACGCCATCGCCATCGTCGGCACCAACCCCGTGTCGGGCATGACGCTCATGACCCTCATCCTGGCATCGGTCATCATGGTGTCGGTGGGCCTGAAAGGCACGACGGGCATCGTCTCGGCCCTGATCATGGGCGGAGTGGTGTGCACCGCTTTGTCGATGGCCGGAGGCTTTGTCACCGACCTGAAGATCGGCTACTGGCTGGGTTCCACGCCGGCCGTACAGCAGGGATGGAAGTTCCTGGGTACGCTGGTTTCGGCCCTGACGGTCGGTGCCGTGCTCATCGTCCTGAACAAGACCTACGGCTTCGTGGGCGACAACGCCCTGGTGGCTCCGCAGGCCAACGCCATGGCCGCCGTCATCGACCCGCTCATGTCGGGTTCGGGCGCTCCCTGGTGGCTCTACGGTGTGGGTGCCTTGCTGGCCCTGATCCTGAATTTCATCAAGGTGCCGGCCCTGGCTTTTGCCCTGGGCATGTTCATCCCCTTCCAGCTGAACATCCCCTTGCTGGTGGGTGGCGCCATCAACTGGTTTGTCGGCTCGCGCTCCAAGGACAAGGCCCTCAACACGGCCCGCACCGAGAAAGGCACCCTGCTGGCTTCCGGCTTTATCGCCGGTGGTGCGCTGATGGGCGTCGTGAGTGCCGCCCTGCGTTTCGGCGGACTCGACCTGACACTGGCAGGCTGGGCCGGATCGACCGGTGCCGAGGTGCTGTCGATTGTGATGTACATCGGCCTGATCGCTGTCTTTGTGGGCAGCATCATGAAGATCAAGTCGTCCAAATAATCTGCCGGCCCCGCGTTTTGGCCCGCTATACTATTCAGGAAGCTGAATGAGGTTTGGGCAAAACCTTGCCATCGATCGTTTGGAAGCGGCGCTCGAATTCTTCGCGTGTCCGCTTCCATCTTTTGTGCGTCCACAAGTAGAAGGCCGGTTCCCGGCGCACCGTTTCTTCGAGCTTGGCAAAAAAGCGGCGCGTGAGTTCGAACTCGGGCAGCTCATGCACATTGTCGGCCAGCAGGTGGTAGGTGACCACATACTGCCCGCGCCTGGGACGGCTCAACTCCAGGTAGAAAGCCGCCTGCTCCATTTTGCACATGATCTTCTCGGCCCCGGTAAACACGGGTGTTTCGTGCTCCAGGAAGGGCAGCCACAGGTGGATGTTCTCCCATTTGGGCGACTGGTCGGCGATGTAGCCGAAGCCCGACAGGACGCCCTCCCGGCGGTAACGCAGCAGATGGCGCAGGATGTCGTTTTTGGGGATGGTGGTGCCGTGCGAGCGGATGCGGCGCATCAGGCGGTCGAAAACCTTGTTGTGCAGAGGATGGTAGATGAGTCCCATCACCACGTCGGAGGGCAGGTCGATGCCCACGCACGTGAGCCATTCCCAATTGGCGTAGTGTCCCAACATGGCCCCCACCGAGCGACCTTGGGCAAAGTAGGGGATGACCAGCTCCGGATTGACGGTGTGAAAATGCTTTCTCAACGTCTTTTCACTGATGCTGAGTAGTTTGATGGTCTCAAAAATGTAGTCACAGAAAAAGTGGTAGAACTGTTTCTCGATGTGACGTCGCTCTTCTTCGCTCTTTTCCGGGAAAGAAGAAGCCAGGTTGCTGCGGACCACCCCGCGCCGGTAGCGCACCAGATGATAGACGGGCACGAA
>JAGDCW010000054.1 GCA_017958305.1 Bacteroidales bacterium
CGGCCGGTGAGATAGTTGGGAATGGCCCATTCCTGGCCGGCGATGTCGCGTACCCAGTAGTAGGAATTGGTGTTGTCGATGCCCAGCAGGTTGAAGCAATCCAGGCTGATCCAGATGTCTTTGACGCTTCTGAGCCAAGCTCTTTGCAGGATTTTGTCCTCGCCGCCCACCAGCAGCCGCGACAGACCGATGTCCATGCGGCGGTAGGGCTTCATGCGGTTCACGGCATAGCGCTTGGGCATGGAAGGCGGACCGAAGCTGAGGCCGTCGGCCCAGACCACCCGCAAGGTCATGGAGTATTTGGGATTGCGCGGCAGGTAGTCGCGGAAGAACATGGACACATTGTAGCGCTGCTCGTTGGGGCTGGGAATGGTATAGCCGTCGATGCGCTCCTTGCTGTCCATCAGCGAGAGGGTGATCCAGGAATCGGTGCCGGGGATGAACTCGCCGAAGAGCTTGAAATCGCAGCCCATGGTCTGGGCTTCCCCGTGGTTGACGCCCTCATAGCGGATGCGTACGTTGTCGACCGTGTAGGGTATCAGGTCGTCCATTTTTTTGAAGTAGGCTTCGGCCGTGAGCTTGAAGGGCCGTTCCCAAAGGGTGAAGTGATAGTCGGTGCCCAGGATGGCCTGGGTCGATTTGGGCGCGCGGATGTCGTGGTTGAGCACCACCGTGGAGACGCCGCCCACCAGCACCGTGTCGCGTATTTCCTTGTAGAAGGGGGCCTGGTAGTAGATGCCGCCGGCCAGCCGGAACACGAAGTCTTTTTCCCAGGCCGGGATGAAGCCGGCCGACAGACGCGGACTCAGGAGCCATTGGCCGTTGAAACTCCACCATTGGGTGCGCACACCGGCCGTCAGGCTGAGCAGGCCGCCCCGGATGCGGGTTTTCCAGGTGTCTTGCACATAGGCGGTGAAACGATGGTTGTCGAGGGTGTTTTCCGAACGGAGGTTCTCGACGAAATTGATCTGCTGGTCGCTGTAGGGCAGGCTGTAGCCGGCCGAATCGCGCATCTCCCATTCGCGCAGGTGGTCGTCGAAGCGCTCCCGTTGCCAGGCCAGGCCCCAGCGAAGATGGTGGGCGTCGGCCTGCCACTGGCCGTTGTGGGCGACGTTCAGAACGGTGGCCGACAGACGGTTGCGGGCATGCTCGTGATAGGTGCCGACACCGATGAGCCGGCTGTTGACCGTGTCGCTGCGGTTGTTCTTGATGGGGCTCTGGCTGAGCCAGTACTGGCCGGTGATGTCGTAGGTCTCCCGCTCGTCGGTGCGGAACAGGGAGGTCTGCAACGTGAGTTTCAGGCGGCGGTTGGGCTCGTGGTGGAGGCCCAGGGCACCGAAGGCCGTGCGGAACAGGTCTTGCTCCCGGCCGTCGAAATAGACCCGGAAGGAATACTTGGTCTGGAAGGTGCCCGTCTCGGTTTCACGGGTCTGCGGGGTGAAGCGGTAGCTGTTTTGGGAGATATTGCCCAGGAAGGACAGGCTGGTTTGGTCGGTGAGCCGCCAGTTGAGCGAAGTCTGGTAGTCGAAGTAGGAGGGACGGTATTCGCCCTTGGTCTCCAGGCTGCCCAGCAGGTAGGCGTTGGTCTTGTAGCGCAGGCCGTGGATCTGGCTGAATCTGCCGTCGCGCGAGGCGGTGCCCACATAGGCGTTGGCGCCCAGCAGGCTGGCGTTGAAAGAGGCTTCGAACTGCCGGGGCGTCTTGTAGCGGATGTCGAGCACCGAGGCGGTCTTGTCGCCGTAGCGTGCTTCGAAACCGCCGGCCGAGAAGCGCACGTCGGCCGTCATCCGGGGATTGACGAAACTGAGGCCTTCCTGCTGGCCGCTGCGGATGAGCAAGGGCCGATAGACCTCGACGCCGTTCACATAGACCAGGTTCTCGTCGTAGTTGCCGCCGCGCACCATGTATTGGGTGCTCAATTCATTGTTTGAACTGACCCCGGCAAAGGTGACCAGCAGGGCTTCGATGCTGCCGCCGGCAGGGTCGGGCAGCAGGCGGATGTCGGAGGGGTCGATGCGCTCCAGGTCGCCGGTGCGGTGCTGGAGGGCGGTGATGCTCACATCCTGCAGGGTCTGCGACAGGGGCTGGAGAATGACGTTGAGCCTGAGTTGGGACGATTCGACCGGTACGATGCGGACGGCCGTCTGGTAGGACAGGCAGCTGTAGTAGAGCAGCAGCGTGTCGCGGCGCGGCAGGCTGAGTTCGTAGTAGCCGTCGGCGTCGCTACGGGTGGTGGCTTGGCTGTGGGCTTCCGTGATGGCGGCCAGTTCCATGGCCTTGCGATGATGGTCGAGCACAAAACCCGACACGACGACTTGTCCCCGGCTGTCGTCTGAGGCCTGGCCCCAGGCCGGGGCGGCGGACAAGGTGCACAGCAGCAGGCACAACACCGGCCAGCCGATCCGAACGGAACGACCATCTGCGAGGGACTTGAGGAATCGCATCAGAGGCATCACGGACAGTTCCGGCTTTTTTGCCGGATTTTTGAAGCAAATATAGTGGAATCTGACCAATAAAACGTACTTTTGCAGTGCATATTGTAAGAATGGGAATGGAAAACTTGTCCGACTTGCTTCACAGACGCAGAAGCATCAGAAAATATCAGGATTCAGCCCTGACAGAAGAAGAAATCAAGCAGTTGTTCGCCGCGCCGCTCATGGCTCCCTCGTCGAAGCGTTGCACCCCTTGGGAGTTTGTCCTGGTGCGCGACGAGGCCAAACGGGAAGCCCTGGGTGCCTGCCGTGCCGCCAACAGCGCCTTTGTGGCGAAAGCCGCCCTGGTGGCTGTCATCGTCGCCGATACGGAGAAGACGGATGTCTGGGTGGAGGATGCCTCCATCGCCGCCTCCTACCTGCAGTTGCAGGTCGAAGAGGCCGGCCTGGGCAGTTGCTGGGTGCAGCTGCGCAACCGTCAGACCGCTACGGGACAGTCGTCGGAAGACTATGTGCGCGAGTTGCTGGACATCCCCGCCAAATACGGGGTGCTCTGCATGGTGGCCATCGGCCGGAAAGCCGAGGAAAAGAAGCCCTTCGACGACGAGCGCCTGCAGTGGGGCAAACTGCATTTCGATACATTCACCCCGGCATCGGAGCAGGCATGAGAATCGTAGTCCTCGGCACGGGCAATGTCGGCACGCAACTCTCCTTTGCGCTGTTTGAAAAGGGCTTGGGACCGGGTATGGTGTACAACCGCCACGGCGACAAGGCCGCGGCGCTGGCCTCCCGGCTGGGCTGTGCGTGGACCGACGACCTTCACCGCTTGCCGACGGATGCCGATCTGTATATCTGCACACTCAAGGATGCCGCTTTGGAGGAAGTGCTGCAACAGATACCCGACCCTGGCCGGGGACTGTGGGTGCACACTTCGGGCAGCCTGCCCATGACGGTGCTGGCTCCCTATGCCCGCCATTACGGTGTGCTTTATCCTTTGCAGACCTTCAGCCGCGAGCGCCGTGTTTCGTTCGACAGGATCCCCCTGTGCCTGGAAGCGAGCGGTGGGCAGGAAATGAAGACCCTGAGGCAGTTGGCCGAAAGCTTGAGCCAGGATGTGCGCGAGATGTCGTCCGGTCAGCGCGCCTGCATGCACCTGGCGGCGGTGTTCGCCTGCAACTTCGTGAATGCCTGCTACGGCGTGGCCGGCGATGTGCTGGCCCAGGGCGGACTGGATTTCGGATTGCTGCTGCCGCTCATCGAGGAAACGGCGGCCAAGGTGCACGACATGGCCCCCGATGAAGCTCAGACAGGACCGGCTGTGCGGGGCGATGGCAATATCACCGGCCGTCACCTGGCCCTGCTCGACACGTGGCAGCGTCCCGAATGGGCGGCCCTTTACCGGCAAATGAGCGAACTGATATATTCAAGACACAACAGACAGATATGATACCCTACGACCTGAGCCGGATCAAGGCGGTTATTTTCGATGTGGACGGCGTGCTGTCGGCCAATGTCATTCCATTGGCCATGGACGGCGAACCCATGCGCACCATCAACATCAAAGACGGTTATGCCATCCACCTGGCCTCCCGCCTGGGCCTCGATGTGGTGATTTTGACTGGCGGCCGCACCGAGGCGGTGCGTATCCGTTTTGCCAACCTGGGACTGAAGCATGTCTATATGGACAGCCGTTACAAGCTGGACGTTTTCGAGCGCTTCATGCAGGAGACCGGCTACCGGCCCGAGGAAGTGGCCTACATGGGCGACGACATCCCCGACTACGAGGTGATGCAGCGGGTGGGCCTGCCTTGCTGCCCGTCCGACGCCGCCCCCGAGATCAAGGAAATCTCGCTCTATGTCTCGCCCTGCAAGGGAGGTGACGGCTGTGGCCGCGACCTGCTGGAACAGATACTGAAGGATCGTGGCCTGTGGATGAACAGCCAGGAGGCTTTCGCCTGGTAACCGATGGGAAGAAGCAACCAATGGGAGAAAGGATGCTGGACAACCTGAAAAAATACCGCATACTGCTGGCTTCGGCCTCGCCCCGCCGCCGCGAACTGTTGGCCGGCCTGGGCATGCCTTTCACGGTGATCCGTCCCGAAGGGGTGGACGAGTCGTGGCCCGAAGGCTTGCAGGGAGCGGAAATCCCCGAGTATATCGCCCGCTCCAAGGCGGAGGCCTGCCGCGCCGGCCTACGCGATGACGAACTGCTCATCACGGCCGACACCATCGTCTGGCTCGACGGCCGGGTGTTCGGCAAGCCGGCCGACGAACGGGAGGCCGTGGAAATGTTGCAGGCATTGTCGGGCCGCACGCACCAGGTCTATACCGGGGTGTGCCTGACGACCACCGCCCGCCAGCGTTGTTTCTCGGCTGTCTCTCATGTGCGTTTCGCTTCCCTGAGCTCCGACGAAATCGACTACTATGTCGGGCACTGCCATCCCCTGGACAAGGCCGGTGCCTACGGCGTGCAGGAATGGATCGGCATGATCGGCGTCGAATACATCGAGGGCTCGTATTTCAATGTGATGGGCCTGCCCGTGCAGCGCTTATACTCGGAATTGAAACTAATTGTATAGACTCCAGGGGAGCGATCCCCGATGTGTCGTTGAAACCACATTAAAAAAACAAACAATGAAAAAATCACTCTCAGTCACTTACATGCTGTGTGGACTGATGTTCACCACCTGCCTCATCGTGGCGAACATCATCGAGCAGAAACTCATCCACATCGGTCCGGTCGAAGCGACGGCCGGCCTGCTCATTTTCCCGGTTTCCTAC
>JAGDCW010000055.1 GCA_017958305.1 Bacteroidales bacterium
GACACATCTACGCCTTCTTTCCACATGATGGCGACACCTTCGCGGACATCGTCGGCACCATAGCAGCGCACTTTGGCTCGGGGGCCGTCGCTGTAGGCGATTTCACGGACGATTTTCAGCTCGCCGGTGAAATAGTCGAACTCAGTCTGGACATAGGTGAAACCGTTGATGCGGGAGATGATCTGGGCAGCGTCCTTGCCCAGGCCGTTCAGGATGCAGCGCAGGGGCTCCTTGCGGACCTTGTCGGCCTTGGCGGCAATCTTGATGGCACCTTCGGCGGCGGCGAAAGACTCGTGGCCGGCCAGGAAGGCAAAGCACTTGGTCTCTTCGCGGAGCAGACGGGCGGCCAGGTTGCCGTGGCCCAGACCTACCTTGCGGTCGTCGGCGACGGAACCGGGGATGCAGAAGGCCTGCAGGCCCTCGCCGATGGCCTCGGCGGCGTCGGCGGCATTCTTGCAACCTTTCTTCAGGGCGATGGCGGCACCGCAGACATAAGCCCATTTGGCGTTTTCGAAGCAGATGGGCTGGGTTTCTTCACAGGTTTTGTAAGGATCGATACCGGCCTTGTCGCAAATGGCGTTGGCCTCTTCGATGTCTTTGATGCCGTATTTGTTCAATGCAGCGATGATCTGCTTGATACGACGGTCCTGGCTTTCGAATTTAACTTCTCTGATCATAGTGGTATCCTCCTTGATTATTCGTGACGCGGATCGATTTTCTTGACAGCACCCTGTTCCTCGGTGACGCGGCCGTAGGAGCCGGTGACCTTCTTGAGGGCCTCGTTGGCGTCGGTGCCTTTCTTGATTTCCTCCATGAACTTGCCCATGTGGACGAATTCATAGCCGCAGATCTGATCATCTTTGTCGAGATAGATATGCTTGATGTAGCCTTCGGCCATCTCCAGGTAGCGCGGGCCCTTGGCCAGCGTGCTGTAGATGGTGCCTACCTGGCTGCGCAGTCCCTTGCCCAGGTCTTCCAGGCCGGCGCCGATGGTCAGGCCGCCTTCCGAGAAAGCCGACTGGGTACGGCCATAGACAATCTGCAGGAACAGCTCGCGCATGGCGGTGTTGATGGCATCGCAGACCAGGTCGGTGTTGAGGGCTTCGAGAAGGGTCTTGCCGATGAGGATTTCACCGGCCATGGCGGCGGAGTGGGTCATACCCGAGCAGCCGATGGTCTCGATCAGGGCTTCCTGGATGATGCCGTCCTTTACGTTGAGCGACAGCTTGCAGGCGCCCTGCTGGGGAGCGCACCAGCCGATGCCGTGCGTGAAGCCCGAAATGTCTTCAATCTTTTTGGCCTTTACCCACTTGCCCTCTTCGGGGATGGGAGCCGGTCCGTGTTTCGGACCTTTCTGTACGCAACACATTTGTTGCACTTCGTGTGTATAAACCATTTTAAAACGATTATAAATGAAACAGATAACTCGTCGGTGGAAGGGGACAGCAAGTCCCTGCTTTTCTGCAGTTGCAAAAGTAGGGATAAAAATGAATATTATAAAAGGGATTGTCCGAAAAAATCTTTTTGCGATTGTGCGCTTGTTGCACTACTTTTGTATCGCGAAAAAAACAGACATTTTTATGACGAAAAGTGCTTTACAAATTGCGCGTGCAGCGTATCAGCCCAAGATGCCGACCGCTCTGCTGGGTCCGGTCAAGGTGAAAGAGGGCGAACCCACCCAGTCGGTGGCCAACCAGGAAGAGATCAAGGCTTTGTTCCCCAATACCTACGGCCAGCCCTACATCGTTTTCGAGCAGGCCGAAGAGCAGAAGAAATATCCCCCCGTCAACGTGGGTGTGATCCTGTCGGGCGGCCAGGCCCCCGGCGGCCACAACGTGATTGCCGGCCTGTTCGACGGCATCAAGGACGTCAACCCCGAATCGCGCCTGTTCGGTTTCATTCTGGGCCCCGGCGGACTGATCGACCACAACTATATGGAGCTGACGGCTCCCATCATCGACGAATACCGCAACACCGGCGGTTTCGACATCATCGGTTCGGGCCGCACCAAACTGGAGAAGAAGGAACAGTTCGACAAGGGGCTGATCATTTTGAAAGCACTCGATATCAAGGCGCTGGTTATCATCGGCGGTGACGACTCCAACACCAACGCCTGCGTGCTGGCCGAATACTACAAGTCGATCAATGCCGGCGTGCAGGTGATCGGCTGCCCCAAGACCATCGACGGCGACCTGAAGAACGAGATGATCGAGACCTCCTTCGGTTTCGACACCGCTTGCAAGGTCTATTCCGAGGTGATCGGCAACATCCAGCGCGACTGCAACTCCGCCCGCAAATACTGGCATTTCATCAAGCTGATGGGCCGTTCGGCTTCACATATCGCCCTGGAATGCGCCCTGCAGGTACATCCCAACATCTGCCTCATCTCCGAGGAAGTGGAGGCCAAGAACCAGTCGCTCGACGACATCGTCACCGAGATCGCCGAGGCTGTGGCCGCCCGTGCCGCCCAAGGCAACAACTTCGGCACGGTGCTCATCCCCGAAGGCCTGATTGAGTTCATCCCCGCCATGAAGTCGCTCATCGCCGAGCTGAACGACATCCTGGCCAAGCATCCCGAATACAAGGTGATCCGCAAGTCGGAACAGCGCAACTACATCATCGAGATGCTCTCGAAGGCCAATGCCGATGTCTTCAAGTCGCTGCCCGAGAATGTCGCCATGCAGCTCACCCTGGACCGCGATCCTCACGGCAACGTGCAGGTATCGGCCATCGAGACCGAGAAACTGCTGGCCGAGATGGTGGGCAAGAAGCTGGCCGAGTGGAAGGAAAGCGGCAAATATGTCGGCAAGTTCGCCACCCAGACGCATTTCTTCGGCTATGAGGGCCGTTGCGCCGCTCCCTCCAACTACGATGCCGACTATTGCTATTCGCTGGGCTACACGGCAGCTGCCCTGATCGCCTTCGGCAAGACGGGTTACATGTCGTCGGTACGCAACACCACGGCTCCGGCCAAGGATTGGATTGCCGGCGGTGTGCCCATCACCATGATGATGAACATGGAACGCCGCAACGGTGAGATGAAGCCTGTCATCCAGAAGGCTCTGGTCGAACTGGACGGCGCCCCCTTCCGCAAATTCGCCGAGAAGCGTGCCGCCTGGGCCATCAGCACCGACTACGTCTATCCGGGCCCGATCCAGTATTTCGGTCCGACCGAGGTCTGCGACCAGCCGACCAAGACCCTCCAGCTGGAGGCCAAGAGCAAGAAGAAATAAGTCGGTTGAGAAATTCTTCGCTGCTCTCACCCTCTTTCATCCTGTACACTCTGCCGGATTCATAATCGGCAATGCCTCGGCGTATCTTGTCGTCTAGTGTTGTCTGGTCAATCATGATAACTAAAAGTGTGGTGTGCCAGTCTTCAAATGAAGTTTGCCTGTTCCAACTCGGTGGCAAACCTGTGGATGGATCGCTGCATCTTCTCCTTGGTCTTCCTGGATGGGGTGCGACGGCCGGTGACATAGTGTGACAACTGCCCTTGGTTGATGCCTGTGATGCGGGAGAGTCCGCTGAGAGAGAAAGCTTTGGAAAAATAGGAGAGAAATGATGCCAGATCATACACGAATTCGAATTCGGCTTCCTCGAAGACTTTTCCTTCTTCCTGATAATATCGCTTCATGTCTGCGTATCCGTCGTTGAAGCATTTGACGGCTTCTTCGGCAGTCTTGCCTGTGCCGGTTACAAGATAGCTCATGTCGTCGGCGTCCATATAAACGCTGTAGTTACCGTCGCCGGCTCTTTCGATGATTGCTTTTACTCTTCTCATATTGTGCTCCATATTTGGTTTGTCAATTATAATAAATTGCATGGGAAAGGTACGAAATCCAATATCATTTTGCAAGAGTTTGGGCGCAAATGATATTGAATTTAATATCATTTAATAGTCGACGATGTCAGCTTGAGAGGATGATGTGTCAATTTGTCCATCAACTGGACGATGCTGTTCGGATGATGTTCAGATTGTGTTCAGATTGTGTTCAGATGGTGTTCCCTGAAAAAGTCAATGAGGAATTCACATTGCTGTCAATTCCTCATTTCCGGTGTGCGGCGGACTGGATTCGAACCAGTGACCTCTTGCCTGTCAAGCAAGCGCTCTAACCCAGCTGAGCTACCGTCGCATGGACCTTTGCTCCGGGCTGGAGCCCGAAAGCGGGAGCAAAGGTAGTGCAAAAAATCAAATCTCCAAAAGGAGCCGTTCAGTTTTTATCTTCTTTTTTTAGCCTGCTGCTTGGCCTGCTCGCGCTGGTAGCGCTGGGCCTCTTCCAGGCGCCTCTGGAAGGCCGACTTCTGCTTGGGCTTGTTTTGGTTGGCCTTCATCTCGGCCAGCACCTTCTCTTCGTTGATGCCGATGCGGAACAGATAGGTCTGGGCAATGGTGAGCAGGGAAGAGAAGAAGTAGTAGAAGCTCAGGCCGGCGGCATACTGGTTGAAGATGAACAGGAACATGACGGGCATGGCATACATCATCATCTTCATGCCGGGCATGCTCGAATCGGTGTTGCCCGAGGTGAGCTTGGTC
>JAGDCW010000056.1 GCA_017958305.1 Bacteroidales bacterium
CGCCGGCGCCGAGGAGTTTGTCGAACTGGGTCCCGGCACCGTGTTGACCGGCCTGATTGCCAAGATCAAGGCCAGTTGCTAAGGGACGGATGTCCAAGATAGTCATATATCAGGTATTTCCCCGGTATTTCGGCAATTGTGAGGGTCGCAACCTCCCTGGCGGAACGATAGAGGAGAACGGGGTGGGAAAGTTTAAGGACTTTTCCACCCGTGCCTTGTCGGCCATCCGTCAGATGGGCGTGACACACATCTGGTACACGGGGGTGCTGGAGCATGCCACCCAGACCGACTATACGGCTTTCGGCATCGCTGCCGACCATCCGGCCGTGGTCAAGGGTCGGGCCGGCTCTCCCTATGCTGTCAAGGACTATTACGACGTCGATCCCGATCTGGCCGTCTCAGTGCCCGACCGGCTCAAGGAGTTCAAGTTGCTGGTTGGCCGTACGCATCGGGCCGGCATGAAGGTGATCATCGACTTCGTGCCCAACCATCTGGCCCGCCGCTACCATTCCGATGTGGCCCGGGTGCCCGATTTCGGCCAGGACGACGATGTCAACGTCGCGTTTTCTCCCCGTAACAATTTCTATTATCTTCCCGGCGAGGCCTTCCGCCCCCAGTTCGACCGGCAAGGGACGGCTGCGGCCCCCTACGAGGAGTATCCGGCCAAAGTCACCGGCAACGACTGCTTTACGGCCAGCCCTTCGGTGAGCGACTGGTATGAGACAGTCAAACTCAACTACGGGCTGGACTATCAGGGCGGTCGTACCGAGCATTTCAGCCCGGTGCCTGACACCTGGGAGAAAATGTTGCACATATTGGACTACTGGGCCGGTTTCGGGGTGGACGGCTTCCGTTGCGACATGGCCGAGATGGTGCCCCCGGCTTTCTGGCGCTGGGTCATTGCCAAAGTCCGCCAAAAGCACAAATCGCTCCTTTTCATCGGGGAAGTTTACAATCCGGGCTTGTACCGCACTTACATGGAGGCTGGTTTCGACTATCTCTACGACAAGGTGGGGCTCTACGATACGCTCAAATCCGTGACCCGCGGCTATGCCCCGGCCTTTGCCATCACCAGTTGCTGGCAGCGCCTGGGCGATCTGCAGGACCGGATGCTGAATTTTCTGGAAAACCACGATGAGCAGCGCATCGCTTCTCCTTTTTTTGCCGGAGACCCCTGGAAGGCCGTCCCGGCGCTGATCGTGTCGGCCTGCCTGCGCAACAATCCCTTCATGCTCTATGCCGGGCAGGAACTGGGCGAGAAGGGCATGTACGGCGAAGGCTTCAGCGGAGAGGACGGCCGTAGCACCATATTCGACTATTGGCGCATCGACAGCTTGGCCCGCTGGGTCGATCATGGCAAGTTTGACACATCGGCTCTGCCCGGGGAAGTCCGCGACCTTCGCTCCTTCTATTGCCGGCTCTTGCAGCTTTGCCAGACGGAGCCGGCGCTGTCGCAGGGGTTGTTCTTCGACCTGATGTATGTCAACGGCGACCAACCCTATTTCGACACGGCCCGGCAGTATGCCTTCCTGCGCCGCTCGGAAGGCTCGTTGCTGCTGATAGTGGCCAATTTCGACGACCAGCCCAAGTTGTTGCATGTCAATATCCCCCGACATGCTTTCGACTATCTCCAACTGGACGAATCTTCTTCTTGGGAAGCCCGGGAACTGCTTACTGGTGAGAGTCGGACATTGCCCCTGGCCCCCGATAGTTTTGTTTCGCTGCACGTTGCGGGAAGAGGGGGATGTCTATGGAAATTCGAGCTGGAAAAATAATCGGGAGATTTGTCACCGCATAGCGAAAAAGAATTATCTTTGCGTGCAGAACAAAAACAAATCCTGATATGCTAGAAAGTCCTATCAAAGTCTTTTCGGGTACCAATTCCCAATACCTTGCCGAGAAAATTTGTGCTGCATTGGATTGCCCCCTGGGCAAAATGAATATCCAGCATTTTGCAGATGGCGAGTTTTCGGTTTCTTACGAAGAATCCATTCGAGGAAACTATGTTTTTTTGGTACAATCGACTTTCCCGAATTCCGACAATCTGATGGAACTCCTGCTGATGATCGATGCGGCCAAGCGTGCTTCGGCCGGTAAGATCATCGCGGTGATCCCTTATTTCGGCTGGGCTCGTCAGGACCGCAAGGACAAGCCTCGTGTGTCGATCGGCGCCAAGTTGATTGCCGACTTGCTGTCGGTGGCCGGTATCGACCGCCTCATCACGATGGATCTCCATGCCGACCAGATTCAGGGTTTCTTCGACGTCCCGGTCGATCATCTGTATGCATCCACCATCTTCCTGCCATATATCAAGTCCCTTAAGATCAAGGATCTGTGTATAGCCACACCGGATGTGGGAGGCTCCAAGCGGGCCAATTCCTATGCCAAATACCTGGGTGTGCCCCTGGTGATTTGCTACAAGTCGCGCAACAAACCCAATGAGATTGGCGAAATGCGCCTCATTGGCGAAGTGGAGGGCAAGAATGTGCTGCTGGTGGACGATATGGTCGATACTGCCGGCACGCTGACCAAGGCTGCCAACCTGATGCTCGAAAACGGCGCGCTCTCGGTGCGTGGCATCGCATCGCACTGCGTCATGTCGGGCGATGCCTGCCGACGGGTTGAGGAATCTGCTTTGAGTGAAATGATTTTCACCGACAGTATTCCTTTCAACAAGGAATGTTCCAAAGTGAAAATCCTCAGTATTGCGGAGATGTTTGCCGACACCATCCAGCGTGTCTATGACAACCGCTCCATTTCATCGCAATACCTTCTCTAGCCTTCTCCAAGCTTAGAGCTGTTTTTTGAGCAGCTCTGTCATGGAGACTTCCTTGGCGACAATGTCTTTGAGCTTGTCGATGGGGATGCGCTCCTGCTGCATGGTGTCGCGGTTGCGAAGGGTGACGCATCCGTCTGTGAGCGTGTCGTGATCGACCGTGGCGCAGAAGGGCGTGCCGATGGCATCCTGGCGGCGATAGCGCTTGCCGATGGAATCCTTCTCGTCGTACTGGCACTTGAAGTTGAACTTCAGGTCGTCCATGATTTCACGCGCTTTCTCGGGCAGGCCGTCTTTCTTGACCAGCGGCAGGATGGCCAGCTTGACCGGGGCCAGGGTGGCCGGCAGATGCAGCACGACGCGGGTCTCGCCGCCCGGCAGGGTCTCTTCTTCGTAGCAACCGGCCAGGATGCTGAGGAAAGTGCGGTCCACGCCGATGGAAGTCTCGATGACATAGGGCGTGTAAGACTCGTTGGTCTCGGGATCGAAGTATTTGATGCTCTTGCCGGAGTATTTCTCGTGATTGCTCAAATCGAAGTTGGTGCGGGAATGGATGCCTTCCACTTCCTTGAAGCCGAAGGGCATCAGGAATTCGATGTCGGTGGCGGCGTTGGCGTAGTGGGCCAGTTTCTCGTGGTCGTGGAAGCGGTATTTCTGGTCGCCCAGTCCCAGGGCCTTGTGCCATTTCAGACGGGTCTGTTTCCATTTTTCGAACCATTCCAGTTCGGTGCCGGGCTTGACGAAGAACTGCATCTCCATCTGCTCAAACTCGCGCATACGGAAAATGAACTGACGGGCCACGATCTCGTTGCGGAAGGCCTTGCCTATCTGAGCGATGCCGAAGGGGATTTTCATGCGGCCGGTCTTCTGCACATTCAGGTAGTTGACAAAAATACCCTGGGCGGTTTCGGGACGGAGATAGATTTTCATGGAGCCGTCGGCCGTGGATCCCATTTCGGTGGAGAACATCAGGTTGAACTGGCGGACATCGGTCCAGTTGCGGGTGCCGCTGATGGGGCAGACGATGCCTTCGTCGAGGATGATCTGTTTGAGTTCGTTCAGATCCATGGCGTTCATGGCGTCGCTGTAGCGCTGGTGCAGCTGGTTCCATTTCTCCTGGTGCTCGAGCACGCGTGGATTGGTTTCGCGGAACTTGGCTTCGTCGAAAGCATCACCAAAACGCTTGGCGGCTTTTTCGATTTCCTTGTTGATCTTGTCTTCGATCTTGGCCAGCTGTTCTTCGATGAGCACATCGGCGCGATAGCGCTTCTTGGAGTCGCGGTTGTCGATGAGCGGGTCGTTGAAGGCATCCACGTGGCCGGAGGCTTTCCAGATGGTCGGATGCATGAAGATGGCCGAGTCGATGCCGACGATATTCTCGTGCATCAAGGTCATGGAGTCCCACCAGTATTTCTTGAGGTTGTTCTTCAGTTCGACACCCATCTGTCCGTAGTCATAGACTGCTGCCAGACCGTCGTAGATTTCACTTGAGGGGAAAACAAATCCGTACTCTTTGCAATGAGAGACCAGTTTCTTGAAAACATCTTCTTGTTGTGCCATATTCCGCTATTTTTGAGACCGCAAAATTAGCACATTTATTTATTTATCGGTATCTTTACGGCTTGAAAATTCAAATTAAACCGATTCTCCGATGAAGGACGACGACAAATTCATGAACGAAGACGAGCGGGAAGTCGGGGGAGAAATCCCCGAAGGCAGTGAAAATGATGAATTTCTGAACGAAGAAGACGGTCAGGTCGTGGCCAGTTCCGGCTTCGGCTCGCTGGACTTGAGCTCCAGCTACCATCTGACGGGCATGTACCGCAACTGGTTCATCGACTACGCTTCCTCGGTCATCCTCGACCGCTCCGTCCCCCATATCACCGACGGATTGAAACCGGTGCAGCGTCGCATCCTTTATTCGATGAAGCGGTTGGACGACGGCCGCTACAACAAGGTGGCCAACATCGTGGGGCACACCATGCAGTTCCATCCCCACGGCGATGCTTCCATCGGCGATGCCCTGGTGCAACTCGGCCAAAAGGAGTTGCTCATCGACTGCCAGGGCAACTGGGGCAACATCCTGACGGGCGACAGCGCGGCCGCCCCCCGATACATCGAGGCCCGTCTGTCGAAATTTGCCCTGGAGACACTCTTCAACAACAAGATCACCGAGTGGCAGGCCTCCTACGACGGACGCAATCAGGAACCGGTGGCCCTGCCCGTGAAGTTCCCGCTGTTGCTGGCCCAGGGGGTGAAGGGCATCGCCGTCACCCTGTCGTCGGAAATCCTGCCGCACAACTTCAACGAGATACTGGATGCGGCGGTGGCTTATCTAAGGGGCGAGCCCTTCCAGCTCTATCCCGATTTCCAAACGGGCGGCTTCCTGGATGTGAGCCGCTACAACGACGGTCGCCGGGGTGGTATCGTCAAGATCAGGGCCCGCATCAACAAACTCGACAACAAGACACTGGCCATCACGGAGATCCCCTATAGCAAGACCACCGGCAGCATCATCGATTCCATCCTGAAGGCCAACGAGAAGAACAAGATCAAGATACGCCGGGTCGATGACAACACGGCCGCCAATGCCGAGATACTGGTACACCTGGCCCCCGGTGTTTCTTCGGACAAGACCATAGACGCCCTGTACGCCTTTACCGAATGCGAGGTGAGCATCTCGCCCAACTGCTGTGTCATCAAGGACAACAAGCCTTGCTTCATGAGCATCAGCGAAGTCTTGGAATACTCGGTCGAAAACACCAAGGAACTGTTCCGGCGCGAGCTGAACATCCAGAAGGGAGAGTTGCAGGAGAGCCTGATGTTTGCCTCCCTGGAAAAGATATTCATCGAAGAGCGCATCTACAAGGACAAGGAATTCGAGGACAGCCGCAACATGGACCAGGCGGTGGCCCATGTGGACAAACGCTTGGAACCTTTCAAGAAGGATTTCATCCGCGAGGTGACACGCGACGACATTCTCAAGCTGATGGAAATCAAGATGGCCCGTATCCTCAAGTTCAATTCGGACAAGGCCGACAAGGACATTGCCGCCATCAAGGCACAGATTGCCAAGATCAACCATCATCTGACTCATCTGGTGCAGTACACCATCGACTGGTACGAATCGCTCAAGAAGAAATATGGCGAGGCCTATCCGCGCCGCACCGAGATACGGGTGTTCGACACCATCGAGGCCGCCAAAGTGGCCGAAGCGACGGAAAAGCTTTACATCAACCGCGAGGAAGGCTTCATCGGCACTTCGCTCAAGAAGGACGAATATGTCTGCCCCTGCTCCAACATCGACGATATCATCCTTTTCTACAAGAGCGGCAAATACAAGGTCATCAAGGTCGGTGAGAAGATGTTCGTGGGCAAGGATGTCCTCTACTTGAATGTCTTCAAGAAAAACGACAAGCGCACCATCTACCACGCGGTCTATCGCGATGGCAAGAACGGTTTCGTCTATATCAAGCGTTTTGCCGTGACGGGTGTGACCCGCGACAAGGAATACGACCTGACCCAGGGCAAGCCCGGGTCGAAGGTCTTGTATTTCACAGCCAATCCCAACGGTGAAGGCGAGATCATCAAGGTCTTGCTCAAGCCTTCGCCCCGTCTGAAGAAAGTGCAGTTCGACAAAGACTTCGGTTCGCTGGCCATCAAAGGCCGTCAGTCGATGGGCAACCTGCTCACCAAAAACGATGTGCACCGCATCACCTTCAAGCAGAAGGGGGCTTCCACCCTGGGCGGCCGCGATGTCTGGTTCGACCGCGACGTGCTCAGGCTCAACTACGACCACCGCGGGGAATATCTCGGCGAGTTCCGTGGCGGCGACCGCATCCTGGTCATTTCCGACACGGGCGAGTTCTATACCACCGACATCGACCTGAGCAACCACTTCGACCAGAATATCCAGGTGATCGAGAAGTTTGACGAGCACAAGGTGTGGACGGCAGTGCTGTACGATGCCGACCAGCAGAACTATTTGTACATAAAACGCTTCCCCTTGGAGGTGCTTTCGCGCAAGCAGAGTTTCATCGAGAATCCCGATTCCCGGCTGGTGCTGTTGACAGACACCTGCTATCCCCGTCTGGAAGTGGTTTTCGGCGGCAACGACGCTTATCGCGAGAAGATGGAGATCGATGCGGAGAGCTTCATCGGCGTGAAGAGTTTCAAGGCGCGGGGCAAACGCATCACCACCTGGCAGGTGGAGGCAGTCAACGAACTGGAGCCTTTGCGTTTCCCGGAGGAAGCAGAGTCCGACGAAGACACCCAGGAGGACTTCCCCGATGAAATCCAGGAAAAGTCCGATGCGGAAATCATCGATGAAATCACCGGCCAGGGCAGTCTCTTCAGCGATGAGGAACAGGAATAGGGGCTTCCCGCTTCCGACGTCTTTTTGTAATCATGTTGATTTGTGCTATCTTTGCGGCCGTACAAGACGGCTGTCTTGTGTGTATTATGCGGTTGTGGTGGAATTGGCAGACACGTCAGACTTAGGATCTGATACCGAAAGGTGTGGGGGTTCGAGTCCCTTCAGCCGTACCATACGGGCGCTCCATCGGGGGCGCCCTGATGTATAACGACAAGAACATGATCAGACATTTCCTATCTTGTTTTGAAACCACCGTCCGCCAGCACTGGGACGTTCCGGCCTTGAGCGACTATGACGGGACGCTCAGCCTGACCTTCGGCGAATTGGCCACGGAAATGCTCCGGTTGCAGACGCTCTTCGAAGCACTGGGTCTGCAAAAAGGTGACAAGGTGGCCGTTTGCGGCGGCAACTGTGTCAACTGGGCCTTGAGTTTCCTGTCGGTGGCCGCCTACGAAGGTGTGGTGGTTTCGATATTGCCCGATTTCCGCAGCGAGAACATACGGGGGCTGGTCAAGCACTCGGATGCCCGTCTGCTGATAGTCGGTCAGAAAGTGTGGGACGGACTGAAAAGATCGGTGCCCGACTCTCTGACAGCGGTCTTGTCGCTGAACGATTTCGGCCTGCTTGCGGCGGCCAATGCCGATATCAAGGATACTTACAGCCGTTGGGACAGCCTTTTTGCACAGCGTTGCCCGGGCAGACTCGGTCCGGACGACGTCCATTATCCCGTTGACAACCTCGACAACCTCTGTCTGATCAACTACACGGCCGGTACCACCAGCGACCCCAAGGGGGTGATGCTCACCTACGGCAACCTCAGTTCCAACATACAATACGGCCGGGACCGGATTCCTCTGTCCAGTGGTTGCACGGTCTTGTCGCTGTTGCCGCTGGCCCATATGTTCGGCCTCACCTTCGAATTCCTCTATCCGGTGGTGAGCGGTGCCCATGCCCATTTCATGAGCCGCACGCCTTCCCTGCCCCGGCTGCTGAAGGCTTTTGCCGATGTCAAACCCTACATGGTGATCTCGGTTCCGCTGATCGTGGAGAAAATCTACAAGAACACGGTGTCGGGCCGGAGCGTGTTTGCCAAGAAGAAAAACCGCCGCCGGCTCATGACAGCTTTTGGCGGACGACTGGAATATCTGATTATCGGCGGTGCGGCCTTGCCCGAGAAAACCGAGCGCGGACTGAGATCGATCCGCTTCCCCTACACGGTCGGCTACGGCATGACCGAGTGCGGCCCGTTGATCACCTATCAGGACTGGCGCAGTTTCAAAAAGTATTCCTGCGGCCGTGTCGTCGATCGCATGCAACTCAAAGTGGATTCTTCCTGGCCCCGTCGTATCCCCGGTGAAATCCTGGTGCGCGGCGCCAATGTGATGCAGGGATACTATAAGAATCCCACAGCCACGAAGGTGGTCATGACAGACGACGGCTGGATGCGCACCGGCGACATGGGCATCGTGGACAAGAAGGGGAACCTCTTTATCAAGGGCTGCTGCAAAAACATGATATTGGGCGCGTCCGGACAGAACATCTATCCCGAGGAAATCGAGGAAAAACTCAATGCCATGCCTCTTGTGATGGAATCGATCGTGCTGCAGCGCCAGGGACGCCTCATAGCCTTGGTCTATCCCGATTACGAGAACAGCTCCATGCCGCTGGACGAGTTGATGGAGCAATATCGGACGCGGCTGAACAAGGAACTGCCTTATTACAGCCAAATCCAAAAAATAGAACTGATGTCGGACGAGTTCGAGAAAACCCCCAAGCAGAACATCCGGCGCTACCTGTACCGATAGCCGACGGCTTGCGCCCCGAAAAAACAAACCTGAGAAAATGAAGACAGACAAAAGACCATCACGACCTGAATCGGGACCTTTCCTGCCGCATTACATGAACGAGAAGCGTAATGTGGTGCGTCTTGTCCTGTACACGGCTGCTTTTGCCCTTTTGTTCCTGAATATCTACAAGCCATTCAATTCCGGCACCTGGGCCAGCGACTATGCCTCGGGCGGCCGCTATGTCTATGTGCTTTTCTCCAGCCGGGTCATTCTGGTGGGGATGGGGGTCATCGCCATCAGCCGCATCATCATGTATTTTTACAGCCGCCGCCACGAAATCAGCCTGCTTGCCTTTGCCGGGGTGGTGATGGCCGAGATTGCGCTCATGGCTTTGGTCTATACCTTGATCCAACTGTTCGTACTCGAGGGCGATACCCCTTTGCATGCCTGGGAACGCCTGCCCGGCATTTGGGGAGAGGGCGTCAAAAAGACTTCGCTGGTGCTGTTGCTGCCCTACAGCATACTGTGGCTGGTGTTTGCCCTGCAGGACAAGGCCCGGACCATCGAGCAGATGAAGTCGCAAGACGACAGTCAGGCACCCGTATGGCCCGCCAACGAGATGGTGAGTTTTTACGATGAAAAGGGGGATCTTCGGCTTTCGGTCGATAAAAACAGCCTTTACTACATCGAATCGGCCGACAACTATGTGAATATTCACTACCTGAACAAGGGCAGGATGCAGCATTTCATGTTGCGCAATTCCTTGAAAAACATCGATGAGCTTTTCGGCGACCGACTGTTGTTACGCTGTCACCGTTCTTACATGGTCAATTTCGACAAGGTGAAGGTATTGCGCAAGGCCGACGAGGGCCTGTGCATGGATTTCGACAGCGACCAGGTGCCAAACATCCCTATTTCCAAAACCTACAGCGCGCGGGTACTGGACAAGTTCTCCAAAGGTTCGCTCTCGTGAGTTTTTTCCAATACGCCGATGCCTTTCCGCCCGTCGGTTTTGACCGTGAGCGGGTGTTCAAAGCGGTAATGCTTCAGGTACGGGTCCTCGTAGCAGGGAGTCTGCCCGTTTAGAAACTCCATGTCGAGGAAATTCAAATCGTCCTGGTGGAAGGGGATGGTGTAGTAGTGTACCCCGAACGAGGTGAGATTCTGGAAAAAGTGGGTGCCCTGGCTCGGATCGATCTGGAATTTGCTCAGACCGGTTTCCACAATGAGCCGGGCGGAGGCAATGTTGGGCCAGCGCACAGGGATGCCCAGCCAGGGATCGCTCGAACCCCAGCGTCCCGGACCGATGAGCACGTAGTTGCGCCCTTCCTCGGTGAGCTGACGGTTGATCTTGTCCACCGCATAGGCTGCCAGTTGGTTGTTGGAGGCGCTGAACTGTTCGGGCTTGACATAGACGATGTCGTTCAGTTCGGTGGCGATGCCTTGTCCCAGGGCAAAGTTGGTGCGGATAATCAGGTCGTTCTTGGGGATAATGTTCAGGTCTTCGTTGAGCGTCTCCTTGCTATCGACGATGGGCCGTATCTGCAGCAGGTAGAAAGCATGCTTTTTCTCGACATCCTTGCTGTTGAGGTTGACGGCAAACTCAATCTCGACGGGACGTCCCATTTCCTCTTCGCCCAGTTTCAGTATTTTGTCCAGGATGCCGGCCAGAGGGAAGGCGTTGTTTTCGAGGATATGGGCGAAAGAAATGATCTTGCGTCCACCTTCCCACAAGCCGTCGCGGATGATCTGGTCGACCGGATCGAAGGTGGAGGCCAGGTAGTCGAGTGTGCCGTCTTTTTCGGCATCTCGGACAGGCACCTTGAGCAGGTTGAAACCGTCGTCCACGGAAATCTCCCCCCTTTTGTCGTCCAAATCGAGTGCCAGGAACGAAGTCTGGGTTTCGCGCAGGGCATATTCCATCGAGCTCATCTGCAGGATGTGCCGTGGATGCTTGGGCGAGAAGCGCAGTGTCACGCCGCCGTCGACGATGTATTTGCCCAGGCCCAGGGCCACGTTGGCAATACCGTCGGAGGCTTCTTCCTGGCCGATGGGATAGTAGTTGAGCGAGCGGGCCACTCCCGAGAAGGTGGGATAGAAGCGCGAGCCGTAGGCCGTTCCGCAGACCTCTTCGATGACGATGGCCATCTTTTCCTGGTCGATGACATTGGAGGTGGCCGTCATGTAGGCTTTGCTCTGGGCGAAGAACACCGAGGCATAGACTTCCTTGATGGCGGTCCTGAGCAGGTTGAGCATCAATTCCTGGTCTTCGTCGTAGGGAATCATGTAGGTGGAATAGATGCCTGCAAAGGGCTGGTAGTGGGCGTCCTCCAGCAGGCTGGAGGAGCGGACGGCGATAGGTTTGCGCACCACATCGACAAAAGCCGTCAGGTTCTCGAACAGGCGTTCGGGCAGTTGGGCCTGGGTGAAGGCCTTCAGTATTTCCTCGTCGGGCAGGTCCTGCAGGGCTATCCCGTAGAGGTTGTTCTGCTCCATGAACTCGTCAAACACGTCGGTGCACAGCACCAGTGTCTTGGGAACCAATATCTGGGTGTCCTCGAAATCGTTCAGTTCGGGATGACGCTTGATCATCACGTCCATATAGGCCAAACCGCGGGCCTTGCCGCCCAGCGAGCCGTTGCCGATACGGGCGAAATTGGAGTATTTGTCGAAGCGGCCCTTTTGGAATTCTGCAATGACACCCTGGTTTTTCACCTTGCGGTAGCTGACGATGGCATCGAAGAGCATCTGCCTGACGGGCAAGGTGTCTTCGTAGTCCTGGATGGGAATCTTCTTGATGAAGCGGCCGATGGGAAACATGGCGCGCGAAAACAGCCAGCGTGAGGCATGGTTGCGCTCGAAATGGTAGCGCAGCGAGTCGTCGGGGATGTCGAAGATGGCTTTCTGCAGTTCCTGCAGGTTGTGTATGCGGGCCACCTCCTGACCGGTGTGGGGGTCTTTGAACACAAAGTCGCCGAAACCGAACAGGTCGTTCATGTGCTGACGCAGTTCCTGGGGGAAGGTCTTGGAGCCTTTCTGGATGAATCTCATCTCCAGCCCTTCGGCGTGGACGCGGTTGCCGGCTTCGGACGAGTCGATGATGATGGGTAGCACCGGGTCGAAGCTGCGCAGGTATTCGCAGAGTTTGAATCCGGCGGTGGCATCCTTGGCGCCTTCGCGTTTGAAGCTGACATCGGAGATCACCCCCAGCATATTGTCCTTGTAGGTTTGGTAGTAATCGATGGCTTCTTCGTAGCTGCGGGCCAGCAGTATCTTGGGACGGCCCCTCATGCGCAGGGTGCGCTGGTGGGCGTTCAGGGCTTCGGTGGCGAAATTTCTCGACTGCTCGAGCACAAATTTGTACAAGTCGGGCAGGATGGAAGAGTAGAAGCGGATCGAGTCTTCGACCAGCATGATCACCTGCACGCCGACCGACTTGACATCCTCGCTGACATTCATCCTGTCTTCCATCAGTTTGATGATGGCCAGCAGCAGGTCGGTGTTGCCCAGCCAGCTGAACACG
>JAGDCW010000057.1 GCA_017958305.1 Bacteroidales bacterium
CGCCGTTGGTGCGGCGTATGAGCTCGGCGCCGGTGGTGATGTTGCCCCACTGGTCGGAACCGCCCATCTGCAGATTGCAGTTTTTGGTCTCGTACAGGTGCAGGAAGTCGGAGCCCTGAAGCAGTTGGGAGGTGAATTCGGTGAAAGACAATCCGTCGCGGGCTTCACCGTTCAGGCGTTTCTGCACGGAATCCTTGGCCATCATGTAGTTGACGGTGATGTGCTTGCCAACGGTGCGGGCGAAATCCAGGAAACTGAAATCCTTCATCCAGTCGTAGTTGTTGACCAACTCGGCCCGGTTGGGTTCGTTGCTGTCGAAGTCCAGGAAGCGGCCAAGCTGCTCCTTGATGCATGCCACGTTGTGACGCAGGGTTTCTTCGGTGAGCAGATTCCTCTCCTGCGATTTGCCGGAGGGGTCTCCGATCATGCCGGTGGCGCCGCCGACCAGGGCGATGGGCTTATGGCCGCAACGCTGGAAGTGGCGGAGCATCATGATGCCGCACAAGTGGCCGATATGCAGCGAATCGGCTGTCGGATCGATGCCGACATAGGCGGTGGTGACCTCTTTTTGCAGTTGTTCTTCGGTGCCGGGCATCATGTCGTGCAGCATGCCTCTCCATTTCAGTTCTTCGACAAAATTCATCGTTATGTAATTTGCTTTTATGTGGTACGTAGTGTGGGTGAAAACAAACCGCCGCAAAATTACAAAAAAAATGCGAGTCGCGTTTGTTTAATGAAAAGTTCATATTACATTTGCGTTTTCTGTACGGAATATCTAAATACACACACATCATGAAGTCTTTAAGTCCCAGTGTCCTGTTTTTCGCCTCCAAATCGGCGAGTGTCGCCCCCCAGGTCAGGGAGGCCTTGGAAGAGTCGGGTGTCTCCTTCGAATACACCTATAACATACAGAAAGCCTGCGACTACCTGTCGGATAAAAAGCCTTGTCTGTTGCTGTTCGACACGGACCCGGATGATACCCGTGCCGCGGAGCTGTGCCGGAAAATCAAGAAGATCAAGGAAGAGCTTCTTTTCGAAGTCTGTTTTCTGGTCGATGACAACAAGAACTTTGAAATGCTGTGGAACTGGTTCAAGCTAGGCGTGGACGAATTCGGTTTGCGGGATACCAATATCAATCTGACCATCCAGCGTATCCAATGTATCCTGAAACGTTACATCATAAGCACGAAAGTGGTTCCGGAAAATGGATTCCTGATCGACCGTGAACGCTATCTGGTCTATGTCAACGGGCAGGAGATCGTTTTGCCGCGCAAGGAATTCGAATTGTTGATGCTGCTGTCCTCCAAACCCGAGAAGGTGTTCACCCGCGACGAGATCTTCCGTCAGGTATGGGGCAACCGGCTGATTGTCGGCGATCGCACCATCGATGTGCACATCCGCAAGATCCGCGAGAAAATCGGCGAGGACTACATTGTCACCGTCAAAGGGGTAGGCTACAAGTTTCAGGAAATATAGCCTTTGGCAATGATATCTGCTGCCCGGCCTAGTCTGCCGTCTCCCGCAGCAGGGAATCGATCACTTTAGGATAATATTCGTACTCAAGGGGATGAACCTTGGCGGCTACCTGATGGTAGTCTTCACCGGGCAGCACGGGGCAAGTTGCCTGGAAAATGATGCTCCCTTTGTCCAATTCCCCGTTCACATAGTGGATGGTGATGCCTGTCTCTTTGTCGCCGTCGGCAATCACCGCCTGGTGGACATGGTCGCCGTACATCCCCTTGCCGCCGTGTTTGGGCAGCAGGGCAGGGTGGATGTTGACGATGGCCCGGGGATAGGCTTCGATGATTGGCTCGGGAATGCGCAGCAGGAAACCGGCCAGCACAATGAAATCGATACACTCCTTATTTAATAGTGCCAGCACCTGGCCTCCGTACAACTCTTCCCGGCTGAAGCAGTGACAGGGGACACCCAGTCGTTCGGCCCGTTGCACGACACCGGCCTGGGGGTGGTTGCACAGGATCGTCACCACCTGCCCCAGAGGCTCGGATTGTGAACGAAAGTAACGGATGATGTTTTCGGCGTTGGTCCCGGATCCCGAGGCGAAAATGGCGATGCGACGTGGCTGTGTTCCCTTCATATCAATTGATTGTCAATTAGTTATAAGCCAATGTTAATGATTTTGACATTATTTTGGGAGCAAAATTAGCATATCTTTGAAATATGTCGTTACTTTGCGCCGTCTTTTTAGGTAACAAAATTATTAATCTAAATTAATTGCTATGTCTGAAGTTGCAGATAAAGTTAAGTCGTTAATTGCGGAAAAACTGAGTGTCGAACTGTCACAGGTTACACCTGCCGCTAGCTTTACCAATGATCTGGGTGCCGATTCTCTGGACACCGTCGAACTGATCATGAGTTTCGAAGAAGAATTCGGCATTGAAATTCCTGATGGCGATGCTGAAAAGATTGCCACCGTCAACGACGCAATCGAATACATCGAAAAGGCTCAGGCTGCGAAATAATTATTTCCGCAACATTCTCCGGCGGTTTAGCTGTGACGGAGAGTAATTCCAACAGACTTCTATGGAATTAAAAAGAGTTGTTGTAACAGGTCTTGGTGCCATTACCCCTATCGGGAACACTGTCAATGAATATTGGGAGTCTCTGATAAACGGCGTAAGCGGAGCAAGACCTGTTACTTGTTTCAACCCTGAAAAGCACAAGACGCAATTCGCCTGCCAACTCAAGAACTATCGTCCCGAGGATTATTTTGACAAAAAGGAGGCGAATCGCTACGACCTGTTCGAGCAGTATGCACTGATAGCCGCCCGTCAGGCCATCGAAGATGCCCATTTTGAACTTGAGAAAGAAAACTTGAACCGCTTCGGTGTGATCTGGGGCAGCGGCGTGGGTGGTGTGCATTCCTTCGCCGACGAAGTGAAGAACTTCTATGAAGGCGGGGAGAATCCCCGTTTCAGCCCGTTCTTCGTCCCCAAAATGATCAGTGACATGCCGGCCGGTTACATTTCCATCCAATACGGATTCAGAGGCCCCAACTTCGGCACGGTCTCTGCCTGCGCCTCTTCCAACAACGCCATGTGCAACGCTGTCAACCTGATTCGTCTGGGCAAGGCCGATGTCTTTGTCTGCGGCGGTTCGGAAGCATCGATCACGCAGGAGGGTGTGGGCGGATTCAATGCCATGAGGGCGCTGTCCACCCGCAACGACGATCCATCGCACGCCAGCCGTCCGTTCAGCAACAGCCGTGACGGTTTCGTCATGGGCGAGGGTGCCGGCTGTCTGATCCTTGAAGAAATGGAGCATGCCCTGGCCAGAGGTGCACGGATCTATGCCGAACTGGCTGGTACGGGCATGTCGGCCGATGCCTACCACATGACGGCTCCCCATCCCGACGGACTGGGCGCCCGCATGGTGATGGAAGAATCCATGGCCGAAGGCGGCATCCGCCCCGAAGAGGTCGATTATATCAACACACACGGTACATCGACCAAGCCCGGCGACATTTCGGAAGCCAAAGCCATTGTCAATACTTTCGGCTCCCATGCCTACGAGATGAACCTCAGTTCCACCAAGTCGATGACCGGTCATCTGCTGGGGGCTGCCGGCGCCATCGAGGCTGTGGCCACCACCCTGGCTGTCTGGCACGGCATTGTGCCTCCGACCATCAACCACGAAGAGGGGGATGAAGATCCGGAAATCGATCCGAGGTTGAATTTCACTTTCAACAAGGCCTGTCGCCGCGATATCAGGGTGGCGCTGTCCAACACCTTCGGATTTGGCGGCCACAACGCCTGCGTAGCCATCAGAAAGTGGAAATAGCCTGGGAATCTATGCATTTTCTGAGACACCGTCGGCAAGAAATCGAACTTTACCGCTCCTTAAAAAAAATACTGGGATTCCGTCCCCGTCATCTTGAATTGTATCAGCTGGCCCTGAGACACAAGTCGCAGTCGCTGCAGCGGGAAGACGGCGTGTTGCTCAACAACGAACGGCTGGAATTCCTGGGCGATGCCGTGCTGGATTCCCTGGTGGCCGACATCTTGTTCCGCCATTTCGACCTGGAGGGCGAGGGTTTCCTGACAGATACCCGTTCCAAGATTGTCAAGCGCGAAAGTCTCAACAACCTGGCCCTGAGCCTGGGACTGGACCGCCTGCTGCTGACTTCGGCCCGGACGGATTCTCCCCGGCAGTCGATATTCGGCAATATGTTCGAGGCACTGATTGCAGCCGTCTATCTGGACAGGGGCTACATGGCGTGCAAGCGCTTTGTCGAGAAGCGGATCGTGGGTCACCTGGTTGATTTGGAGGATGTGGCCCATCAGGAGGAGAATTTCAAGTCGATGCTGCTCGAATGGAGTCAGCACAACAAGAAGAAACTGGACTTCATGACCGTGGAATGCGATGGGAAGCCGTCGAGAAACCCTGTCTTTGAATGCCGTATCTATGTGGACGATGTCTTTGTCTCGTCCAACACGGGCTATTCCAAGAAGAATGCCCAACAGAATGCCGCCCGGCTGGCCTGGGAAAAGCTCAGGGAAAACCCTGTGCCCGTTGCCGATTAATTATTAACTTTGCGCCGCTTAAACAATGCGACTATGAAACAACCGCTCAGCATCTATAATACCCTGACCCGTAAGAAGGAGCTTTTCCAACCCCTGCACGGGGACCTGGTGGGCATGTATGTCTGCGGCCCGACCGTCTATGGCGACGCCCATCTGGGACACGCCCGTCCGGCCGTCACTTTCGATGTCCTGTTCCGCTATTTGCAGAATATAGGCTACAAGGTTCGCTATGTGCGCAACATCACCGATGTGGGCCATTTGGAGCACGATGCCGACGAGGGCGAGGACAAGATAGCCAAGAAGGCCCGTCTCGAACAGTTGGAGCCCATGGAGGTGGTGCAGTACTACCTGAACCGCTACCACAAGGCCATGGACGCGCTCAATGTGCTGCCGCCCAGCATCGAGCCCCATGCCTCGGGCCACATCATCGAGCAGATCCAGCTGGTGAAGGATATCCTGGCCAACGGCTATGCCTATGAAAGCGAGGGTTCGGTCTATTTCGACGTGGTCAAATACAACAAGTCGCATCATTACGGCAAGCTTTCGGGCCGCAACCTGGAGGATGTCATCAATACCAGCCGCGACAACCTCGACGGCCAGACCGAAAAGCACAACCCGGTCGATTTCGCCCTCTGGAAAAAAGCCCAGCCCGAGCACATCATGCGCTGGCCTTCACCCTGGAGCGACGGTTTCCCGGGGTGGCACTGCGAATGCACGGCCATGGGCAAGAAATACCTGGGCCGGCAGTTCGACATCCACGGTGGCGGTATGGACCTGGTCTTCCCGCACCATGAATGCGAGATCGCCCAGGCGGTGGCTTCCCAGGGCGAGGACATGGTCCGTTACTGGATGCACAACAACATGATCACCATCAACGGCCAAAAGATGGGTAAGTCGCTGGGCAATTTCATCACCCTCGACCAGTTTTTCCAGGGCTCGCATCCGCTTTTGAGCCAGCCCTATTCGGCCATGACGATACGTTTCTTCATCCTGCAGGCCCATTACCGCAGCACGGTCGATTTCAGCAA
>JAGDCW010000058.1 GCA_017958305.1 Bacteroidales bacterium
AGCAGGGAAGAGAAGAAGTAGTAGAAGCTCAGGCCGGCGGCATACTGGTTGAAGATGAACAGGAACATGACGGGCATGGCATACATCATCATCTTCATGCCGGGCATGCTCGAATCGGTGTTGCCCGAGGTGAGCTTGGTCGATAGGATGTTGGTCAGGGTCATCAGGATGCAGAACAGACTCAGGTGGTTGCCCAGCAGGCTGCTGATGATGGGGATATGGGCTTTCCACGACACGATGGCGTCATAGGTCGAGAGGTCCTGGGCCCAGAGGAAACTCTCCTGGCGCAGCTCGATGGAGGCCGGGAAGAACCAGAACATGGCGATCAGCACCGGGAACTGCAGCAGCATGGGGATGCAGCCGCCCATGGGGTTGACGCCCGATTTCTGGTAGAGCGACATGGTGGCCTGGGAACGCTCCTGGCCCTTGGTGTCGGCCGGATATTTGGCATTGATCTCGTCGATCTGCGGCTTGAGCAGGCGCATCTTGGCCGACGACAGGAACGACTTGTAGGTGAGCGGGAAGATGAGCAGCTTGATGCAGAGGGTCATGAGCATGATGATGACACCCATGTTGCTGAAATAGCGTCCGAAGAAGCGGAACATGGGCAACACCAGGCCGGTGCTCACCCACCTGATGATGCTGCCGCCCAGGGGCACGATCTTCTCGAGCTGCATGCGCTTTTCGGCTTCCACGCCCTTGTCGTACGACTTGAGGATGTCGTATTTGCTCGGACCGAAATAGAACTTGAGGTTGGCCTGGCGCTCGCCCCGCATGTTGAAGTCGAGGCTGCTGCGCAGGGCGTAGCTCTTGATGTAGGGCGAGTCGTCCTCTTCCATCTCGGAAGACAGCTCGTTGGAACTGAATCCCTTGTCGTTGACGATGACAGCCGTGAAGAACTGGTCCTTGAACGAAACCCAGCGCAGCCGGGGCGCGATGGCCTTGTGGGCGTTTTTCGACTCGCTGAGCTTCTCGACGTTGTCTTCGAGATATTTGTACTGCAGCATGGAGTAGCGGTTCTCGAACTTGCGGCCTTTCTCCTGGGCGCGCATGCGTACCTTCCAATCGATGTCGAAGCTGTTGGTGCCCATCGAAATGATCTTCTCCAGCCCCTCGCCGCGGATGTCCATGTTCATCATGTAGTTGTCGCTCTGCAGGGTATAGACGAAATCGAGCCAGCTCTCGTCCGTGACATCGAGCCTGAAGACGAAGCTGAGCGGATCCTGGGTCTCCACCTGGCGGAAATACAGGTCGCGGGTGTTGATGACGCGGCTCTCGTTGGTGATGAGGGTGACATTGAAGTCGGAGGCGGCCTCGTCGAAGAGAATCAGGGGCAGGGAATCACCGGTGACATATTCCTTCAACAGCACCGAGGCAATGCGACCGCCCTTGGCCGTCATGTCGAGGGCCATCAGGTCGTTTTCGAGGGTATAGTGCCGGTCCTCCCCTTGTGCCAAGGCGGCATAGACACCGTATTGACGGACTTTCTGCTCGGCGGCGGCAGCCTCGCGGGCGGCCAGGTCTTCCTGGGTCTGCTGCTCGATGAGAAGGGCCTCGGCAGCTGCTTCAGCTTCGGCACGGGCCCGTTCGACGCGGGCGATGGAATCCTGGCGCTGTGCCTCGGCCAGCTGGGCCTTGGTCGGCTTGTTCAGGAAGTTGAATCCCACCAAAATCAGGAGAATGAGGATGAATCCGATGATAGTCTGTTTGTCCATAAGTTTTGATATCTTTCTTATTTTCAGCTAAATAATTTACAAAAAACGAGGGTTTGCCCGGGGTAACTCCGAAAAATCGCTAAAAGCGCAAAGGTAGAAAAAAGTTTTGGAAGAAAAGCACTACTTTTGCCCCTGAATTCTGTAAGATATGCTAAATAGAGCCTTCAGACGTATGTCACTGTTTTGGGGAATGCTTTGTTCCTTGGCTTTGGCAGAGGCGCAGACAGTTTTCTCGTACAGTATTCCGGTCATCCCGGTCGATTCGGTGACGGAATATCTGGCCATCGACAGTTTGCTGCGTCCGGAGAACCGCTTCTATTTCTCCGACGAGGAAATCCGCCGCACAGATTCCCTGCTGGAGTGGCTGGATTCGACCAACCTGCTCCTGGACGAGGCCTGTGACGAATGGCTGCCCGAGCATACCGCCCCCCGCGAGCCTTCCGACGTTTTGCGCTACATCCGTCGCTACAACCTGATGAAAAAGCGTCCCCATCCGGCCAAACCCCAGGAATACAAAGAAGACTCGACCTATTATCCGGGCATGAACCAGCTCTTCCTGCCGATGGTCTTCAACGCCCACCGGCCCGTGCTGCATCTGGACCGGGCCGTGGAGGAGGGCGACCAAAGCCAGTTGGGCTACCGCTTTGCCCCCTCGGCCGCGGAAGAGTATGTGAGCCAGATGAATACCGAGCTGCTCAACGAGCTGGAAGTGACCCTTTTGGACCGGGTGGACTACCGCGTGGCGGATTTGCCGGAGTATGAGCGAATAGACGCTATCATCACATCGGATAAGCCTATTCGCATGGAGAAGCCCCGCTACGAAGTACGTCCCACCGTGCGTCAGATGGCCCACATGAAATATGAGTACAACTACTGGACCCTCAAGGGACGGGTGTCGGCCCAGATGACCCAGAACTATGTGTCGTCCAACTGGTCGAGCGGCGGCGCGCGCAACATGGCCACGCAGATGTCCTTCTACTGGACGGCCAAATACGACGACAAGAAGAAGATCCAGTTCGACAATCTCATCGACCTGAAGATCGGTCTGAACACGACCGACGCCGACACGCTGCGCAAGGTGGCCGTGAGCACCGACCAGCTGCAGATGTCGTCCAAGCTGGGCTACAAGGCCGTCAAGAACTGGTACTATTCCGCCTCGGCCGAAGTGATGACCCAGCTCTTGAACAAGCACAAGCAGAACACCAACAAGCTGCAGGCCTCCCTGCTGTCGCCCGCCAAGTTCTTCTTCAGCCTGGGTATGGACTACAAAGTGACCAGCCGCGACAAGAAGCGCAACCTCTCGGTCCTGCTCACCCCCTTGACCTACCGCCTCAACTTCATGCTCGACACGATCAACTACAAGGCTTCCTCCTTCGGCATCGACCCGGGCAAAAAGGTCGGCCACGAGTTCGGTATCAAGCTCACCTCCAACTTCGACTACAAGATCACGGAAGCCATCTCCTGGACTTCCTACCTGTATTACTACTCCGATTTCTCCTACGTCGATTCGGAGTGGAAAAACACCTTCAACTTCCAAGTGAACCAGTACCTGACCACCCAGCTCTACCTGCACTTCAAGTTCAACGACCGGCAGCGGGGCGGCGAGGAGAAGAACCGCATCCAGTTCAAGGAATACCTGAGCTTCGGCGTGGCCTATTACTGGTAGGCGGCCCGCCCGGGGCCCTGCCGTTGCGGCGATTCCCGTCACAGCGGCGATTCCCGTTACGGCGGCGAGCCTTGGAAAATAAATAAAAATACATTTTGTTATTACGCCTTCTTGTCGTACTTTTGTCCGTATAAAGAAACCTGGACAAAAGCGGATGGATACAATCAGCCACGTCGGTCGGATTGAGGAGGTTAAGGAGCATTGCGTGCGTGTGCGCATTGAGCAGACATCGGCCTGCTCGGCGTGTCATGCGCGTCGGGTGTGCCTGTCGGCCGACAGCCGCGAGAAGCTTATCGACGCCGTGGCCGCGGACGACAGTTTCCGCGTGGGGGAGACCGTGCAGGTGACCGGTCGCGCCTCGCTGGGGATGAAAGCTGTGTGGTGGGCGTATGTCCTGCCGCTTTTTTTGTTGTTGCTGACGGTGTTCGTCTCCTCCATGTGGCTGTTTCCCGACAACGAGGGCCTGTGCGCCCTGACGGCGCTGGGTGTGACGGTGCTCTATTACCTGGGCCTGTATCTGCAGCGCGACAGGATGAAGCGCCGCTTTGTGTTCCAGGCGGAACATTTGGATAATCATTTCGAAGAATAAACTATGAATGCGATTCTCATTGCGTTGATTGTATTGGGCGGCATCGGTCTGTTGCTGGCCATAGTGCTCTTTTCCGCCGCCAAGGCGTTCAAGGTGGAGGAAGACCCCCGCATCGGCCAGGTGCAGGCGGTCCTGCCCGGCGCCAACTGCGGCGGCTGCGGCTTCCCCGGCTGCCGGGGCTTTGCCGAGACCTGTGTCAAGAGCGATTCGCTCGACGGCCTGCGCTGTCCGGTGGGCGGAGACGATGTCATGAAACAGGTAGGTGTCATCCTGGACATGGTGCCGGCCGAATCCAAGCCCAAGGTGGCGGTGCTCCGTTGCCAGGGCACTTGCGAGCGTCGTCCGCGGACCAACCGCTACGACTCGGCGCCCTCCTGCATGATCGCCTCGGCGCTCTATGGCGGTGAGACGGGCTGTTCGTACGGCTGTCTGGGCCTGGGCGACTGCGTGAAGGTCTGCCAGTTCGGCGCGCTGAGCATCGATCCCGCCACGGGCATGCCCGTCGTGGACGAGGACAAGTGCACCTCGTGCGGCGCCTGCGTCAAGGCCTGCCCCAAGGGACTGTTCGAGCTGCGCTTCAAAGGGCCGAAGTCGCGCCGCATCTATGTCTCCTGCCGCAACAAGGACAAGGGACCGGTGGCCAAGAAGGCCTGTGAAACAGCTTGCATCGGCTGCTCGAAGTGTCAGAAGGCCTGCGAATTCGAGGCCATCACCATCGAGAACAATCTGGCGTACATCGATTTCAACAAGTGCCGCATGTGCCGCAAGTGCGTGGAGGAGTGCCCGCAGGGCAGCATCGTCGAACTCAATTTCCCGCCGCGCAAAAAGAAGGAGGATGCCGCTTCGGTGGCCGAACCGAAGGCTGCTCCGGCAGCAGAACCGAAGGTGGCCGAACCGAAGTCCGCTCCGGCAGTAGAACCGAAGGTGGCCGAACCCCAGGCCGCCACGGTGGCCGAACCGAAGGCCCCGGCCGCTGAATAACAGAACAAAATTAAAACCATTGATATGAAAACTTTTACGATAGGTGGTATCCATCCGCCTGAGAGTAAACTCACAGCCGGCAAATCGATCGTCGATCTGCCCTTGCCCCGGCAGGCTGTCGTCCTGTTGGGACAGCATATCGGTGCTCCCGCCCAGTTGGTGGTGGAGCGGGGTGCTGTGGTCAAGACCGGACAGTTGCTGGCCAAGGCCGGCGGCTTTGTCTCGGCCAATATCCATTCGCCCGTCAGCGGCAAGGTGTCCAAGATCGGAGAGGTCACCGATGCCAGCGGCTATCCCAAGCCTGCCGTCTTCATCGATGTTACCGAGGACGACTGGGCCGAAGAGATTGTCCGTACCGAAAAATTGGAGCGTGAATGCCGCCTGACGCCTCAGGAGATCGTCGCCAAGATCGCCGAGGCCGGCATCGTCGGCATGGGCGGCGCCTGTTTCCCCGCCTCGGTCAAGCTCACCCCGCCTCCGGGCAAGAAGTGCGACCTGCTCATCATCAACGCCGTCGAGTGCGAACCCTATCTGACGGCCGACCACAGGCTCATGCTGGAGAAGGGACCGGAAATCGTCATCGGCATCCGCATCCTCATGAAGGCGCTGGGCGTGGACCGTGCCGTGATCGGCATCGAGGAGAACAAGCCCGACGCCATCGAACTGATGCGCCATCTGACCATCTCCTATCCGGCCATCGAGGTGCTGCCCCTGCAGATGCATTATCCGCAGGGCGGTGAAAAACAGCTCATCGAAGCCGTCTCGGGCCGTCAGGTGCCTTCGGGCGCCCTGCCCATCGACGTGGGCAAGGTGGTGCAGAACGTCGGCACCGTCTTTGCCGTCTATGAGGCTGTGCAAAAGAACAAGCCGCTCATCGAGCGCATCGTCACCGTCACGGGCAAATCGCTCAAGAATCCCGGCAACTTCCGTGTGAGGATCGGTACCCCGATCGCCGACCTGATCGAGGCCGCCGGCGGACTGCCCGAAAATGCCGGCAAGATCATCTCCGGCGGCCCCATGATGGGCAAGGCCCTGGTGGGCATGGACGTACCCGTGGCCAAGGGCACCTCGGGCGTGCTGGTGATGGACGAGGCCGAATCGGCGCGCAAGCCGGTCTCCGACTGCATCCGTTGCGGCAAGTGCATCGGCGCCTGCCCCATGGGCCTGGAACCCTACCTGCTGTCGGCCCTGGCCGAGCACCAGATTTGGGACAGACTCGAGAAAGAACATATCATGGACTGCATCGAGTGCGGCTGCTGTACGTTCACCTGTCCGGCCAACCGGCCTTTGTTGGACTATATGCGTGTAGGCAAGGCGAAAGTTGGTGCCATCATCCGTTCGCGTAAAAAATAACGACTATGGACAAGAAACTCTATGTATCCATGTCGCCGCATATCCACGGCGACGACAGTGTGGCCAGGAATATGTACCGGGTCATCCTGGCACTCGTTCCCGCCCTTTTGGTGTCGGTCTATGCCTTCGGCTGGCCCGCCTTGCTGGTGACGGCCATTTCGATCGCCTCCTGCGTGGTGTTCGAATACCTCATCACCCGCTATTTGATGAAGCGCCCCAACACCCTGGCCGACGGTTCGGCCGTCCTGACGGGTCTGCTGCTGGCCTTCAACCTGCCTTCCAACCTGCCCTGGTGGATTGTTGTCGTCGGTGCCCTGGTGGCCATCGGCATGGCCAAGATGAGCTTCGGCGGGCTGGGCAACAACATCTTCAACCCGGCGCTGGTGGGCCGTGTCTTCCTGCTCATTTCCTTCCCGCAGCAGATGACCACCTGGCCCCTGACGCGCATGCAGATTGCCGCCTCGGGCACGGATGCCCTGACGGGAGCCACCCCCCTGGCCCTGATCAAGGCCGGCCAGCTGGACCAGCTGCCTTCGGCCCTGGACATGCTGCTCGGCAATGTGGGCGGCAGCCTGGGTGAAGTGGCCGCGCTGGCGCTGCTCGTCGGTGTCGTCTATCTGCTCGTCACGAAAACCATCACCTGGCATATCCCTGTCTCGATCCTGGCCACGGTCTTCATCTTCGCCGCCTGCCTGCACCTGGGCAATCCCGAGCGCTTCGCCGACCCCCTGACGCATCTGCTCACGGGCGGCCTGATGCTGGGTGCCTGCTTCATGGCGACCGACTATGTCACCTCGCCGATGGCCCCGTCGGGCCAGATCATCTATGGTGTCGGCATCGGTCTGCTCACCGTCCTGATCCGCTCGTTCGGCTCCTATCCCGAAGGCGTATCCTTCGCCATCCTGATCATGAACGCCGTGACGCCCATCATCAACCTTTATTGCAAACCCAAACGATTTGGAGAGCCTAGAAAATGAAAAAGCTGCAATCGTCATTGACAAATATGGTCCTGTCGCTGGGCATCATCGCCATAGCGGCAGCCGCCCTGCTGGCCTGGATGAACCGCATGACGGAGGAGCCCATCCGTCTGGCCGAGCTGGCCAAGCAGGAGAGTGCCATCAAGGAAGTGTCGCCGGACTTCACCAACAGCCCGGTGGCCGAGGAGATTCTGACCCGTTCGGCCGACGGTGAGGCGGCCGCCTGCTATCCGGCCCGCAACAACGGCCGCCTGGTGGGCGTGGCTGTCAAGACCGTCTCGCACAACGGTTTCAACGGCGACATCGAACTGATGGTCGGATTCACCCCTGAGGGCAGCATCTACAACTATTCGGTGTTGAAACAGGGCGAAACCCCGGGACTGGGTACCCGCATGGTGGATTGGTTCAAGACCGACAAGAACCGTCAGAGCATTGTGGGCCGTGCGCCTGCCCGCGACAACATGACCGTGAGCAAGGACGGCGGCGACGTGGATGCCATCACATCGGCCACCATCAGCTCCAGGGCTTTCCTGGATGCCGTCAACCGCGCCTACAGTGTGTTCCAACAGGTGAGCGCCCAGATCGGCGATGCCCCCGCTGCCGCGCCTGAGGCCGCTCCGGCCGACACGACGGGCGTTGTCACCAACAATTAGAAAGGAGGTCCGATATGAAGAAATTTGGTATTATCCTCAACGGTCTGGTCAACGAGAACCCGACTTTCGTGCTGATGCTGGGCATGTGCCCGACGCTGGCCACCACCACCTCGGCCATCAACGGCCTGGGCATGGGCGCCGCGACGATGTTCGTGCTCATCTGCTCCAATCTGGTGATTTCTCTTTTGAAGAACCTGATTCCCGACAACGTGCGCATCCCTTCTTTCATTGTGGTCATCGCCACCTTCGTCACTTTGCTGGAAATGATCATGAAGGCCTACGTGCCCTCGCTCTATGAGAGCCTGGGCCTGTTCATCCCCCTGATCGTGGTCAACTGCATCGTGCTGGGCCGCGCCGAGTCGTTCGCTTCGAAAAACAATCCCTTCGACTCGATGCTCGACGGCCTGGGCATCGGCCTGGGCTTCACCCTGGCCCTGACCCTCCTGGGCATGGTGCGCGAGCTGCTGGGCGCCGGCACATTCTTCGGCATGACGGTCTTCCCCGACCGCTACGGCGCGCTGATCTTCGTCCTGGCCCCCGGTGCTTTCATCACCCTGGCTTACCTGCTGGCTATCATTAACAAAATAAGAAAAGTATCATGATCTATATTTTCATGTTCATCGCAGCCGTGTTTGTCAACAACATCGTGCTGTCGCAGTTTCTGGGTATCTGTCCCTTCCTGGGCGTGTCCAAGAAGATCAACACGGCGACGGGTATGTCCGGTGCCGTGGCCTTCGTGCTGACGCTGGCCACCATCATCACCTGGATCGTCTATACCTACCTGTTGGCGCCCTATCATCTGGAATACCTGCAGACGGTGTCCTTCATCCTGGTCATCGCCTCGCTCGTGCAGCTGGTGGAAATCGTCCTGAAGAAGATCTCTCCGGCCCTGTACCAGTCGCTGGGTGTGTTCCTGCCCCTGATCAGCACCAACTGCTGCATCCTGGGTGTGGCCATCCTGGTCATCCAGAAACACTACAACCTGCTGGAATCCGTCGTCTTCGCCTTCTCGACGGCCATCGGCTTCGGCTTGGCCCTGATCCTGTTTGCCGGCATCCGCGAACAGCTCTCCCTGCTCAAGGTGCCCAAGGGCATGCAGGGTATGCCCGTGGCTTTGCTGTCGGCCGGCCTGCTGGCCCTGGCCTTCATGGGTTTTTCGGGCATTGTCAAACTCTAAGCGCAAGAAAGTATGGCAACACGCATCCTGGTGACTGGCGGTACCGGCTATATCGGATCGCACACGACCGTCGAGCTGCAGCAGGCGGGCTATGAGGTGGTCAGTATCGACAATCTGTCCAATTCCAACATCAAGGTCTTGGACGGCATCGAGGCCATCACGGGCGTCCGCCCTCTCTTCGAGCAGGTGGACTGCACCGACATGCAGGCTTTGAAGGCCGTTTTCGAGAAGTATCCCGGCATCAAGGCCATCATCAACTTCGCCGCCAGCAAGGCGGTGGGCGAATCGGTCCAGAAGCCCTTGCTCTATTACCGCAACAACCTGGTCACGCTGCTGAACCTGCTCGACCTGATGCCCCGCTACGGTGTGGAAGGCTTTGTCTTCTCCTCGTCCTGCACGGTCTATGGCCAGCCCGACCATCTGCCCGTCAACGAGGACACGCCCATCAAGCCGGCCACCTCGCCCTATGGCAACACCAAGCAGATCTGCGAGGAGATCATCAACGACGCCGTGCATGCCGAGGCTCCCTACAAGGCGGTGCTGCTGCGCTATTTCAACCCCATCGGGGCCCATCCGTCGGCCCTGATCGGCGAACTGCCCCTGGGCGTGCCCCAGAACCTCATCCCCTTTGTCACGCAGACGGCCGCCGGCATCCGCCCCTGCCTGAGCGTGTTTGGCGATGACTACAACACCCCCGACGGCTCGTGCATCCGCGACTACATCCATGTGGTGGACCTGGCCAAGGCCCATGTGGCCGCTGTGGGACGCATGCTGAGCGGCAAGTCGGAGAAGCCGGTCGAAGTCTTCAACCTGGGCACAGGCCGCGGCCTTTCCGTCCTGGAAGTCATCGACACCTTCCAGAAGGTGACCGGCGTCAAACTCAACTACAAGATAGTGGGCCGCCGCGAAGGCGACATCGAGCAGGTGTGGGCCGATCCCACGCGGGCCAACCAGGTGCTGGGCTGGAAAGCCCAATCGACCGTCGAGGAGACCCTACTGTCGGCCTGGCGCTGGCAGCAGCATCTGGGAGAAACCAAGGAATAGTCTTTTTCCGGTTTGCGATAAAAAAGAATCAGTCCTCGTTGCCGGGGGCTGATTTTTTTGTGGGTGGCGGGCCGGTTCTTCGGGCCGTTTTTTCTGGTCGGGCCTCAGAACTTGGGTTTCATGCCCATGTGGTACATGACGAAGGCCCAGTTGTCGGCCTGGTCCTGCAGCTGCTTGGACATGGGCTTGCCCGAGCCGTGGCCGGCGTCGGTCTCGATGCTGATGAGCTTGGGCGCGTCGCCCGTCGAGGCGGCCTGCAGCGTGGCGGTGTACTTGAAGGAATGGGCCGGCACGACGCGGTCGTCATGGTCGGCGGTGGAGACCAGGATGGCCGGGTAGGGGGTGCCGTCGTTCTTGATGTTGTGCAGGGGCGAGTAGCCATACAGATACTGGAACATCTCGGGGCTGTCCTCGCTGGTGCCGTAGTCGCTGGCCCAGTTCCAGCCGATGGTGAACTTGTGGTAGCGCAGCATGTCCATCACACCCACCATGGGCAGGGCGGCCGCAAACAGGTCGGGACGCTGGTTGACCACGGCGCCGACCAGCAGACCGCCGTTCGATCCGCCGGCGATGGACATTCTCTCAGGCCGGGTGTATCGCTCGGCGATGAGGTATTCGGCCGCGGCGATGCAGTCGTCGAAGACATTCTGCTTGTTGGTCTTGATGCCGGCCTGGTGCCACGTGTCGCCGTATTCGCCGCCGCCGCGCAGGTTGACCATGGCAAAGATGCCGCCGTTCTCGATGAAGGGCAGCCGCCAGGTGGAGAAGCCCGGGTTCAGGCTGATGTTGAAGCCGCCGTAGCCGTAGAGATAGACGGGATTGTTGCCGTCACGCTGCAAATCCTTGCGGTAGGTGAGGAACATGGGGATGCGCGTACCGTCCTTGCTGGCAAAGAAGACCTGCTCGCTCACGTACTGGTCGGGGTCGAAATCGATTTTCGGAGCCAGGTAGAGCTGCGACTCGTTGCGGTCGATGTCGTAGCGGAAGATCGTGGGCGGATAGAGGAAGGAGGTAAAGGAGTAGAATATCTCCTTGTCGTCCTTGTCGCCGCTGAAGCTGAACGAGCCGAAGGTGGGCAGCGCCACCTCGAACTGCTCGCGGCCCTCCATGTCACAGACATAGGCGTGGTCGGCCGCATCGCGGCTGTAGGTGAGCATCAGCTTGCCACCCACGAAAGCAGCGCCGCTCAGGGGCTGGGGCTTCTCGGCGACGAACTCCTGCCAGTTGGCGAACTGCGGGCGGGCGATGTCGGCCTTCATGATCCGGTAGTTGGGAGCCCCGTTGTTGGTGATCAGATAGATGGTGCTGCCGATGATTTCGATGGGGGAGTATTCGTATTCAAAGTCGGAGGCCATCTCCACGAACTGGCTGCCCGGCTTTTTCAGATCCTTGACAAAGAGACGGTTGCCCAGGCCGGCGCCGGCTTCGAAGATGAACAGCATGGTCTCGTCCTCGTTGACATAGGCCGAATAGAAGCGCTTGGGATACTGCGGATTCTGGTAGGCCAGCACGTCCTGCGACTGGTCCTGTCCCAATTTGTGATAGTAGATCTTCTGGTTTTCGTTCACGTTGGAAAACTCCTTGCCCGCTTCGGGGGCGTCGTAGGCGCTGTAGTAGAAGCCGTCGCCGCACCAGGTGGCACCGCTGAATTTCGACCAGAGAATGTGGTCCGACGTCTGCCGGCGGGTGGCCAGGTCGATGACGAAGATCTCGTTCCAGTCGCTGCCGTTGCGGGCGATGGTGTAGGCCAGGTATTTGCCGTCGTTCGAGATGGCCACATTGGTCAGCGCCACCGTGCCGTTGTCCGACAGCTGGTTGGGATCGAGCAGCACCGCGGGCTCGCCGTCGAGGCGGTCGAGGGTGTAGAGCACGCTCTGGTTCTGCAGACCGTTGTTCTTGAAGAAGTAGTACTTGCCTTTCTTCTTGTTGGGCAGGCCTATCTTCTCATAGTCGGTCAGCTCCGTCATGCGCTGCTTGAGCGCGTCGCGGAAGGGAATTCGGCTCAGGTAGGCCTGGGTGATCTTGTTCTCGGCCTCGACCCACTCGGCTACCTGGCGGGTGGTGTCGTCTTCCATCCAGCGGTAGGGGTCGGCCACTTCCGTGCCGAAATAGTTGTCTTTCACATCCTGCTTCTCTGCCACAGGATAATTGATTTTGCCCGTGCAGGCAAATAGTCCTAAGGTCATGATTGCCAATAATGAGTACTTGTGCATAGTTTTGGTTTTTGGTCCGTGCCGGCAGCCTGTCCGGGGGGCGGCTGAGGCCGGTCGGTGAGTTGGGAAGCAAAAATAGGGATATTTGGCCGGAAATTTGTATCTTCGCCCAAAATTTTAGGCCATGACCTTCGATATTCTTGCCCAGGATCCCGCGTCCAAAGCCCGTGCCGGGGTGCTCCACACCGACCATGGAGACATCCAGACCCCCATCTTCATGCCCGTCGGCACGGTGGGCTCGGTCAAGGCCGTGAGCCAGACCTCTCTGCGCGACGAGGTCAAGGCCCAGATCATCCTGGGCAACACCTACCACCTGTACCTGCGTCCGGGCTGCGACATCCTGCGGCGGGCCGGCGGCCTGCACCGCTTCATGCACTGGGACCGTCCCATCCTGACCGACAGCGGCGGCTTCCAGGTGTTCTCCCTGTCGCAAAACCGCAAGCTCAAGGAGGAAGGCGTGGTGTTCCAGTCGCACATCGACGGCTCGCGCCATGTCTTCACGCCCGAGAACGTGGTCGATACGCAGCGTGTCATCGGTTCCGACATCATGATGCAGCTCGACGAATGCCCGCCGGGCGATTCGGAGTATGCCTATGCCAAGCAGTCGATGGAGCTGACCATGCGCTGGCTGGAGCGCGGCGTGAAGCACTATCGCGCCACGGAGGGCCTCTATGGCCATCACCAGAGCTATTTCCCCATCGTGCAGGGCTGCACCTATCCCGACCTGCGCCGCCGCTCGGCCGAGTTTGCCGTCTCGCAGGACTGCGAGGGCTATGCCATCGGCGGGCTGGCTGTGGGCGAACCCACCGAGAAGATGTACGAGATGATCGAGGTGGTCAACGAGGTGCTGCCCCAGGACCGCCCGCGCTACCTGATGGGCGTGGGTACGCCCCAGAACCTTCTGGAGGCCATCGAACGGGGCGTGGACATGTTCGACTGTGTCATGCCCACGCGTGACGGCCGCAACGCCCGGCTCTATACCAAGCAGGGCCGCCTCAACATGCGCAACCGCCGCTGGGCCGACGACTTCTCGCTCATCGAGGAGGACGGGGCCGCCGAGGTGGACCGCTACTATTCCAAAGCCTATCTGCGCCATCTCTTCGCCGCCGACGAACTGTTGGCCCTGGAGATCGCCTCGATCCACAACCTGGCCTTCTATCTCTGGCTGGCCGGGGAAGCACGCCGCCACATCCTGGCCGGCGACTATGCGGACTGGAAGAAGGTTATGCTCAAACAATTGTCGCAAGATATTTAGTTCATGGAAGAACAGAAAGATACAGCCCCCAAGGCGCACCGCAACAAGCCGGTCTTGTTCAAGCGCATGGATACTTACCTGATGGGCAAGTACTTCGGCACATTCTTCTTCTGCCTGCTGCTGGTCATGGCCATCGTCGTGGTGTTCGACTACAACGAGAAGTTCGACAAGTTCCAGATGCACGAGGCGCCGATGCATGCCATCGTGTTCGACTATTTCATGAACTTCGTGCCCTATTTCAGCGTCAAGTTCAGCCCCTTCTTCATCTTCATCGCCGTGGTGTTCTTCACCTCCAAGATGGCGGGCAATTCCGAGATCATCGCCATGCTGGCGGGCGGCATGAGTTTCCGCCGCATGATGTGGCCCTACCTGTTCTCGGCCGTGGTGCTGGCCGTGTCGGTGTTCTTCCTGTCGTCCTACGTGATACCGCCGGCCAACAAGGTGAAGCTGCGGTTCGAGGACCAGTATGTCAAGAAGGTGACCCGCGATTTCGTGCGCAACGTGCAGCTGGAGATCGAGCCCGGGGTGATCGTCTATATCGAGCGTTTCGACGACAAAAAGAAAATAGGCTACCGCTTCTTCATCGAGAAATACGACGAACGCCGGCTTGTGTCGCGTACCACGGCCCAGCGCATCACCATGAAGGAGGAGAATGTCTGGACCATGTCCGACTACCTGACCCGCGACTTCGACGACATGGTCGAGCACGTGAGCGGCGGTGCCTCGATGGATACCACCCTGGTGATGGACCCCGACGAGTTCTTCATCGTCAAGGGCTACAGCGAGCAGCTCACCACACGCGAGCTCAAGCAGTATCTCGACCGCCAGAAACGCCGTGGCGTGGCCAACATCAAGGAATACGAGATCGAGTACCACCGGCGCTTCTCCTTCCCGTTCTCCATCATCATCCTGACGGTCATCGGCGTGTCGCTGTCGTCGAAAAAGGTGAGGGGAGGCACCGGCCTGCATCTGGGCCTGGGCCTGCTCATCGCCTTCTCCTACATATTGTTCGACACCCTGTCGGGCGCCCTGGCCCTGTCGGGGACGGCCTCGCCCATGATGGCCGTTTGGACACCCAACCTGCTCTATGCCCTCATTGCGGCCTTGCTCTATCGCATCGCCCCTAAATAAACCCCGCTATGAAACACTTTGTCTTGACGGCAGGCCTCCTGCTTTCGGCTGTTTTCGCCACAGTTTCTGCTCGGCAGACCCACAATCTGAACCTTGCCTGGGATTTCTGGTACGACGGCTCGCCGTCGCAGGTACAGAAAGTCGATCTTCCGCACGATTTCCAGATCTCCCAACCCTGGGTGGCCCCACAGGCCGGCGAACAAGGCAGCCGCGACCAGGCGGCCAATTCGCGCAGCCGTCTGTCGGGACGGGGATTCAAGGAAATGAACGTGGGCTGGTACCGCAAGACGATCCTCCCCGATGAAACGTGGAAAAACAAGCGGGTGCTGCTGGATTTCGGCGGCATCATGCTCACGGGCGACGTCTATCTGAACGGCGAGCGCATCGGCGGCACCGACTACGGCTACCTGGGCTTTGAAATAGACATCACCGACAAGCTCATCTACGGCCAGGACAACGAGCTGCTGGTCAGGGCCGATACGGGCCGGCCGGAGAACTCCCGCTGGTACACGGGCGGCGGCCTGTTTCGCGACGTCAAGCTCATCACCACGGCCAAAAACGCCTGGTTTGCCCGCCATCCCCTGCATATCACAACGGAAATCCATGGCAACCGGGCCGCTGTCGTCATCGAGGCCGAGCTGTATTCTTCCCTGCGGCAGACCGCGCCCCTGACTTTCAGGACCGTAGTGTGTGAATATTTTGGGGATTGTCTGGTGTACGTGGTGGCCGACCATGTCTCCCATCCCACGAAATACCGCAGCCAGTCGCTGCGTGCCTACGCCCTGGATACCATTTGGATCGACAATCCGCACCTCTGGAGCTGCGAAGATCCGCATCTCTATTCGGTCATAGTGGAGTTTTACGAGAACGGGGCGGATGTCGGGCAATCCGAACCGACCGATTACTGCACGGAGGAGTTTGGCATCCGGGAAATCAGTTTCTCCCCCGAATACGGCTTTATGCTGAACGGAAAGAAGGTGCTGCTCAAGGGCTGCGCCAACCACCACAGCATGAGCGCCCTGGGAGCCGCCTGCTATCCGGAAGTGGAGGAATACCAGCTCAGGTTGCTCAAGAGTTTCGGCTACAACCATGTCCGCACTTCGCACAACCCCTATTCGGAGCATTTCCTCCGCCTTTGCGACCAGTTGGGCATCCTGGTGGTCGATGAACTCTACGACAAATGGCTCAAGCAATATGCCGGCGGCCGGGTCGAGTGGATGCAGCAATGGCCCTACGACGTGTCGGAGTTCGTCAAACGCGACCGCAACCACCCCAGCGTGGTCATGTGGAGTCTGGGCAACGAACTGCAGCAGTATGCCAACCTGCCCTTCAACGACTGGGGCGTGACGCCCTATCTGTTGCAGCGCGAGCTGCTGCACCGCTTCGACACCACGCGCCCGGTCACAGTGGCCATGCATCCGCGCTACCGCAGCCTGGCCACCGACAGCCTGCCCTGCGACCTGGCCATGATCACCGACATAGCCTCCTACAACTACCGCTACATGTATTTCCCGGGCGACAGCCGCCGTTTCCCCCACATGATCTTCTACCAGAGCGAAGCCAACACGGTGGGCATGCCGGGCAATTTCTTCGAGATGGACCGCGACAAGGTGGTCGGACTGGCCTATTGGGGCGCAGTCGATTACATCGGCGAGAGCGGCGGCTGGCCTGCCAAGGGCTGGGCCCAGGGCGCTTTCGACCTCTCGCTCGAACCCAAGCCTGTCGCCTGGCTGGTCAAGAGCATGTTCTCGGACGAGCCCACGGTGCATATCGCCATCGTCGAGCAGCTGGCCCGCGACAATGTGTGGAACGGAGTGCAGATCGGCACCGAGCACATGAGCGAGAACTGGAACCGGCAGAGCGGCGAGACATTGAACCTCTACCCCTATACCAACGCCGAAAAGTTCGAGCTGCGGCTCA
>JAGDCW010000059.1 GCA_017958305.1 Bacteroidales bacterium
ATTCGCAATGATCCACCCGGTACTCGCCTAAATAAATATAGGTGGTTTCCTTGACCCTGCTGTCCCAGCTCAGGGGCATGCCGTTGGCCTGCCACGTCATGGCCGAGATGCCGTGGTCGCTCGAGTCGGGATAGCCTTCCTTGTAGGTCCAGTGATAGTAGAGGGTGGTGTCGGTGCCGTCCATGATCTGACCGTCGTTCCACTCGTCGATCAGGTAGCTGTGGCTGGCGATGGTCAGGTTGCCCTGGTCGTCGAAGACGTAGCTGTCGTCGGAGCAGGCGGTGTGCTGGATTTCGGGCTGGCGACGGTGAACGGCCGAGACGCCCTTCATGATGTCCTTGTTCATGATGTCGTAGGAGATCATGTCACTGGTGAGGCGGCCATGGTAGAGATAGCCGTCGAGGACCACCACCTTGCCCGGATTGCCGTATTCGTAAGTGATTTCTTCATACAGATAGCCGTCTTCGGCTCTGGATTCGCTCTTGATGAGCTGCCCCTCGGCATTGTAGGTGTTGGTGACGACCTCGCTCAGCTGTCCGCTGTTGTTGTAGGACGAGGCCTTGAGCAGATGGCCGGCCCGGTCGTATTCGTAGAGTGTGTAGGAAGCGTAGGTGGTGACGCGCCACTGCTTTACCGGACCGCGCAGGCCGGCTTGCTCACGGTCGGTACGGTCCCAGAAGTTGGTTTCGTACCAGGCTTCGGGGGTAAAGTCCACTTCGTCGGAGCCGGAACCTTGGTTGCCGGTGGTGTCGGCAGGTTGGGTGTTGTTGCCGGAATCGTCGCCCGGCGTGACGGGATCTTCGCAGGCAGCAAACATCAGTGCTAGCAATGCGATGGGTAATAACTTTTTCATAACTAGTCTATTCAAAATATTCTATGGTGCGTCTCAGCGAAGCGTCGTAAACCGGTCCTTCCGGGCCGTTGATGAGCACCATGTACTTGTTGGTGAAATAGGTCCAGTTGCCGTGGTCGTCGTACTCGTATTCCCAGGAGGAAGGACGTGTCCAGGGCGCATCCGATTCTTCGTTGAAGCGTTCCTTCATATCGATGAGGTCGCCTGCCTTGTTGTAGGTGTATTTCTCCCAGAAGCAGAAGCCGAACAGGGCATCGAAAGGATTGCCTTCCTGGCAGGTCCAGGCGATGGGATTGAGGTATCTCTTTTCCGTCTCGGAGAATTCGATGTAGCCATCGGGCCCGTCCATGGTGAGGGGCATGCCGTTGTCACGCCATGTCATGGCCGTGACACTGTTGAGGACGCGACCCTCGATTTCGAAGGTGAACGAGTAGGGATAGTCGCCTTGATAGACCACGGGATTGGGGCAGCTCCATGTGTAGTCGGGATAGTCGTCGCCCTGCATGATGGCGCCCAGGGTGTCCTCGTTGCGGTCGTAGAAACGGTAATAGGAGTGGTAGGAATGCCACATCTTGCCGTCGGCATCGAAGGAGTACAGATAATCGACAAAGGATTTTGTCGTGTCCGATCCCAGCCACGTGCTGGTGCGGACGGCCGAAAGATCCTTGATGATGGAACTGTTGTGGTCGCGATAGTCGGGGCCCAGGCATCTGAACACGCGGCTGTTGAGGTAGGCGTCGGGACGCTGGAAGACAAACTTGCCGGGGTTGTCGTATTCATAGACTTCCTCCTCGATGACACCGTTCCAGGGATCGAACTCCGTGCCGCCTTTTTCCCGGGTACGGCCATGACGGCTGCTGATGAGCCGGCCCTGCTGGTCGTAGGTGAAAAGGGTGAGCCACTCGCCGCGCTGACTGGTGGGATCCACGTCGCGCATCGAAACGAGATGGCCGGCCCGGTCGTATTCATATTCGCGGTGGCTGCTGCCTCCCACATACCATTTCTTGACGGGGCCGCGCAGTCCGATCTTCTCACGGTCGGTGCGCTCCCAGAAATTGGTCTCGTACCAGGCCTCGGGGACAAGGCCGCCTGAGTCGGTGGGGTTGATGATGATGCTGTCGCCAGATTGCTGGTTGTTGCCGGAATCGTCGCCCGGGGTGACAGGCTCTTCGCAGGAGAACATCAGAGCAACTGCTCCGAATGCGGACATCAGAAGTTTGAATGCTTTCATATCGGTAGGTTTTAGAGTGATTCTGTTTGACGCAGCACGCTGCTTCGGCCGTAAAGGTATAATATATTAGTTGATTATAAAAACAATATCCTTGTTTTCTTGATTCGGAAGAAAAGCCTATCTTTGCGACAATACGAGGAAATGCAATATCAACCCATACAACTATGAAGAAAACAGTTTTGACGGCCACTTTGCTGCTGGGTCTTGCCTTGACGGCCCTGGCGGCGGATGCGCCTAGAAGTGAGTCGCTGCTCGACAGCGGATGGACGTTCTTTGCCTCCTACGATGTGAACCGCCGGCCGGTCTCCGAGACCGTCACGGTGCCCCACTCGTGGAACCTGACCGATGTGTTCGAGGGCCTGAACTACAACCGCGGCACCTACCTGTACCAGCGCAATCTGGTTTGCGATGCTTCCATGAAGGGCAAGCGCGTGTTCCTGAAGTGCGACGGTGTGAACACCTATGCCGAAATCGCCGTGAACCGGCAGTATGTGGGCCAGCATCCCAGCGGCTACACAGCCTGCTGTTTTGAGATCACCGATTGGCTGCAGGAGGGCGACAACAAGCTCACCATCGTGGCCAGCAACGCCTACCGCACCGATATCGCCCCCATGTCGGGCGACTTCAACATGTACGGCGGCATCACCCGTCCGGTCCACCTGATCGTCACCGGACAAGACTGTATCTCGCCGCTCGACTATGCTTCGACGGGCGTCTATGTGCATCAGGACAATATCTCGGCCGCCCAGGCGGAGATCAGCATCGAGACGGTCGTTTCGCTCAAAGGCGGCCTGGATGGCAAACAAGTGCGTGTTACTGTGCTGGACGCCGACGGCAAGGCGGTGGCTTCGGGCCAGAGCGACGGCTTTGTCCGCCGCGAGGACAGTCCCTTCGATGCAAACGCCTACACCAACATGATCCCGCTCACCGTCAAGTCACCGCGGCTGTGGAACGGCCGGCAGGATCCCTACCAGTACCGGGTCGCCGTCGAGTTGCTCAGCAACGGGCAGGTGGTCGATCGCATCGAGGAGCAGACGGGTTTCCGCTATTTCCACGTGGATGTCGATGAAGGTTTCTTCCTGAACGGCAAGCACCTCGACCTGCACGGTGTCTGCCGCCACGAGGAAGGCTACCGGACGGGCGGTCTCTACAACGAGGAGGCCATGGCCCAGGATGCCGACATCATCTACGAACTGGGTTCGACGGGCGTGCGCTTTGTGCACTATCCCCATTCCAAATACGACGTGCAGATGTACGACCAGCGCGGCATCGTGCTCTGGTACGAACTGAACCTGGCCGGCCCCGGCGGCTACGGCTCGCCCGGCTACATGAAGAATCCCGACCTGGAAAAGAACGTGATGCAGAACCTCATCGAGATGATCCGCCAGAACTACAACTCGCCGGCCATCTGCTTCTGGAGCCTCTGCAACGAGCTGTCGTTCAAATATGACGAACCGGCTACCTTCCTGCGCCAGCTCAACGCCAAGGCCAAGGAAATCGATCCGCAGCGCCTGACCACGTTTGCCATCTGCTACGACCAGGACAAATTCCAGGGCATCACCGACGTGCTCGGCTGGAACAAGTATTTCGGCTGGTACCTGGGTGAAGGCGGTGTCGGCGAGTTTATGGACCAGGCCAAGGTCGAGGCGGCCGGCCAGCCGCTCGGACTCTGTGAATACGGCGCTGCCGGCAGTCCCAACCAGCACGGTTTCGAGCGTCGGGTGAGCAACCGCGTCCACTTGGAGGAATACCAGGCCCGTGTCCACGAGGACAACTGGCGTGCCATGTCCACCCGCCCCTTTGTCTGGTGCAAGTTTATCTGGCAATACAGCGACAATCCCTCCAGCATCCGCGACGAGGGCGACATGCGGGGCATGAACGACAAGGGCATCGTCACCTGGGACCGCAGCATCCGCAAGGATTCCTATTATTTCTACAAAGCCAACTGGAACCCCGAACCGATGCTCTACATCGCTGCCCGCCGCTATACCCAGCGCGGTGAGGGAGTGACCGACGTCAAGGTCTATACCAACCAGGCCAAGGCCACGCTCTATCTGAACGGCAAGAAGCTGCAGACGGCCAAGAAGGACGACATCAACTGCATCGTCTTCCACAATGTCACCCTGCGGGAAGGCGAGAACACGATCACCGTCAAGGCCGGCAAGTTGAGCGACGAATGCTCCCTGGTCTATGACCCCTCCCTGAAACCTCGCTTCAACGGCGGCTTCGGCCGCTTGGACGGCGCTGTCAACTGATTATATTACAAATGGCATCGCATAGTGTTACCAAGAACCCGTGCCACCCTCGGCTCGGAACCGACGCCGAAGCGAGCAAAGAGCAAAGTTTGTTTGCTCTTTCGAGCGAAAAGGAGGTCATGGCTCTGCCATAGAGAGGGAGGGGCCCGCGGGCATAGCCCGTGGGAGGGGTCGCGGCTTGCCGCGACGGTTCGGGGAACACTATGCGATGCCTACAACACATAAACAAGATGAAGAAAAATTTTTGATTGATGGCCTGTGTGATGCTGATAGGCGTCGGCGGGCTGCGCGCCGAAAAGGTGCTGGAAGCAACTCCCCAGAATTTCGGCACAGTGATGAAAAGCCTGCGTCAGGCAGTCAAAAACCAGAAGGAAGATGTGACGCTGCTGCTCCACGAAGGACGCTACGAACTGCAAAGCCCCCTGGTGTTTGACGAGAGCCTGTCGGGCAAGAACGGCTACACCTTGCGCATCAAGGCCGCCGAGGGCGAAACGCCTGTCATCAGCGGCGGCGTCCAGGTGACAGGCTGGCAGCGCGTGCACGGCAACCTGTACAAGGCCCCCTTCAAGAGCGACAAGAAACTGCGTTCGCTCATCGTCAACGGGCAGCGGGCCCGCATGGCCGGATCGCGCCAGCTCATCCAGGGACTGGGCGCCTACGGACGCATCACCATCACGGGTGAAGAACCCTGGGCATTCGGTCGCGGCCGGGCCTTCGAAGGCATCATGATGCAGAGCGGCGCCGAAATGGGCGCCTTCCGCAATCCCGAAGATGTCGAGCTGGTGCAGAACTCCGTCTGGACCGAAAAGATCATCTGCGTGAAGGACATGCAGAAATGGGGCGACACGGTCGCCGTCGAACTGCAGCAGCCCTACGGCGCCATCCTGACCAACCTCAAATGGGCCGGCAAGACCAATTTCTTCGGCAAATTCTTTGTGCGCAACGCCATGGAACTCCTCGACGAGCCGGGCGAATTCTACTTCGACCGCAGCGCCCAGACGCTCTATTACATGAGCTGGGGCGAGGACATGTCGCAGGCCGAGGTCATCGCGCCCCGCACCGAAGGGTTGGTGCGCATCCTGGGCAAATCGACCGCCAAGCGGGCCGGCAACATCAGCCTGGAAGGCCTCACCTTCGCCTATGACGCCTGGAACCTGATGGACATCGACGGCTCCCATGGCTTCGGCGGCATCCAGAGCCTGGCCATGGCTGTCAAGTACATCCCCGACGGCAACTGGCACCCGACCAAGTACAATTCGGTCGAGCTGCCCTGGGGCACCATCGAAGTGCGCAATGCCGAGAACGTGAAGCTGCTGGGCAACCGCTTCGAACACCTCTCGTCGGCGGTGGCCGTGAGCCTGTCGAACGATGTGAGCCGTGCCGAGGTGACGGGCAACGTCTTCATGGACCTCTTGGGCAATTCCATCAGCGTGGGCCATCCGCAGCATTATGAGATCGGCGACGGCGAAGGTCTGTTTGCCGCCGATGTGGAGGGCCTGTGCCACGACATCCGCATCACCAACAACTATGTGCGCAACATCTGTCTGGACTTCCGTCAGTTGGAGGCCATGATCGGTTTCTTTGTCAAGGATGTCCATTTCGACCACAACGACATCACCGGCACGCCCTACGGCGCCATCGCCCTGGGCTGGTGGTGGGGCAACGCCGGCATTCCCGAATCGACCGTTGCCGGCGACAACTCGGTCAGCTACAACCGGTTGGGTGGCACGCACCAGATCCTGACCGACGGCGGCATCATCTACATGCTGGGCCGTCAGCCGGGTTCGGTCTGCGAAGGCAACTATCTCTACAACGGCCCGCGCTGCATCTATCCCGACGACGGCTCGTCGGGCTGGACCATCCGCCGGAATTTTGTCAACAGCCTGCGTCAACTCTGGCTGCACATCGATTCGGACCGCGACTATGAGATCACCATCGAGGACAACTATGTCAAGGACAATTATCTGAAGAACAGCGGTGACGGCGTCGAAGTGCTGCGAACCAAGGTGTTCCGCAACATCCCCTTCAGCGAGGAGGCCCTGGCTATCCAGCAGGCCGCCGGCATCCAGAGCGAGTGGCAGCATATCATCCCCCGCTTCGATCCGCGACCCGTATCGCTCTATATCGAGATGTACGTCCAGAAGATCCAGTAGAGATGAAACCGCGGGTGATACTGCTTCTGCTGCCGCTGGCCCTGCTGTCTTGCCGGCAAGGCCCGGCAAATGAGACCCTCGACGGCCCCTACCGGCCCGACTGGCAATCGCTGGAAAAGCATGTGGCCGTGCCCGATTGGATGCGCGACGCCAAATTCGGCATCTATTGCCATTGGGGCGTCTATAGCGTGCCGGCCTACGGCAACGAGCAGTATTTCCACTATATGCACGACGAGGGCGTGGGGCTGATGAATGCCCGTCAGCGTCATGAACAGATGTACGGGCCGCTCAGTGAGTTCGGCTACCACGATTTCATTCCCATGTTCAAGGCCGAGCTTTTCGACGCCGACACCTGGGCCGAACTGTTCCGCAGCAGCGGCGCCCGTTTTGCCGGGCTGGTGGGCGAGCATCACGACGGTTTTGCCATGTGGGATTCCCGCTACACCCCCTTCAACGCCCGCCGCATGGGGCCCAAACGCGATGTCGTGGGTGAATTGGAGCGCAGCATCCGGGCCCGCGGCATGAAGTTTTTCCTGTCGCTGCATCACGAGAACAACTACTACTATGTGCAGGTGCAGCCCGGCTGGGCGGCCGACAATCCCAAGTATGCCCGCCTGTACGGCTGCCTGATGCCCCGCGAGGAGTGGTACGACATGTGGCTCGACAAGTCGCGCGAAGTGGTGGGCAAGTACAGTCCCGACATCATCTATTTCGACGCCTGGATGGACTCCATCCCCGAGCAAAGGAGGCTGGATTTCCTGGCGCATTATTTCAACCATGCCGAAAAGCGGGGTCAGCAGGTTGTCTTCACTTACAAATACATCGATTTGCAATGTATTGTTAATGGGTTTACTATTCTTGTTATTGTTGTGTTTTTCCCCAATTAATGTGATTGCATTATAAAATTTAGTATAAATAAACAGATTAAAAGATGAGGAAACTACTATCCCTCTTCGTATTG
>JAGDCW010000060.1 GCA_017958305.1 Bacteroidales bacterium
GGTCCATCGACTCGGTCTGGCGGCGTGCGGCGTTGTAGGCGCGGTTGCCCAAGCTGATGCCCAGATCGGCCGACAGGCGCCAGTCGCCATAGCGGAACGACGTTCCCAGCGAGCCGTAGAAATAGGGTGCGGCCGAACCCAGGGGCACGCGGTCTTCGTCGTTGATCATGCCGTCGCCGTTCTGATCCACGAAAATGATGTCACCGCCCTGGTAGTTGCCGCCGTAGGGGGTCTTCAAAGGCTGGCCGGTGGCTGCGGTCGGTGCCAGGGCCTCGGCATTGCTGCGATAGACGCCCTGGGTCTGGTAACCGTAGAATTCATAGGGGGCACGTCCCTTCTTGAGACGGGTCTGGGCATCGTCGCCGGCATAGGTCACGATGGTCTCGTCCAGGTCGCCCAGGCTGGTGATCTGGCTGCTCTGCAAGGCACCGTCGAAATGCAGGGTCCACTCCATCAGGCTTGTGCGCAGGGCTTCATAGCGGATGCTCGCTTCAAAACCATTGTTGAAGATGGAGGCCGTGTTGGCATAATAGGGCTCGTTGGAACCATAGACAGACGATATCTTGCTGTCGAGCAGCAGGTCGTAGTGCTTGACCAGGTACTCGGCAAAGCGGATGTTGAGTTTGTTGCTGAACATCGACAGATCCACACCTATGTCGGTCTGGGTCTTCTTTTCCCATTCCAGCGAAGTGTTGGGCACGCCGTTGCGGACGATGGTGCCCAGGTTGAACAGGTTGTTGGACACGTAGTAGTTCTGCCCGTAGTTGGACGAGAAGCGGCTGTTGCCCGACCTGGACAGTTCCAGGGTGATGTTGAAGTGGTCGATGTTGTCGCCCATCTGGCCGCTGTTGCCCGCCATGTAGGTGATACTGGCCGAGGGGAACAGGCCAAAGCGCGGGGCGTTGACACCCGACACGGACGAGCCGTCGGCAGTCAGGCCGGCCACGAAACGCCATAGGTTGTCATAGACATAGCTGGCATGGGCGTAGAAGCTCAGCCAGCGCCATTCGTCGTTGCTGCCCAGGATGTTCCACTGGTCGGTCACCTTGTTGAGGCTCCGGTAGTAGTCGTTGGCCGAATTGTAGCCGCTCGAGGCATCGTATTCGTAGCTCTTGGTCATCATCCTCACACCGGCGTAGGCATTGACGGTGTGGACATCGTCGAAGGTGTTGCGATAGGCGGCGTTCAGGTTGTAGAACCAGGCGTTCTGCCTGATCACGCCCATCGACACGAAGTTCTCGCCCGTGCCGTAGAGCTGGGGAATGATGGCCTGGTCGGTGACACCGGGGGTGAAGACATATTCTTCCGTGTAGTCGTAGTAGAGGCTGAGCAGGCCCGTCAGCGTCCAGTAGCGGTTGGGCCGGTAGTTGAGCCCCAGGCGGATGTCGGCGTCGTAGATCTTGTCGGTGGCATCGACCGTGCGAACCAGGGCCAGGGGGTTGGACACGTTGTCGTAGGGGAAGCTGGGGCTTTCGTTGACATTCCAGCCGTTGTACTTGAGGTAGCGCCCGTAGATGACGCCGTTGTTGCTCAGCTTCTGCCAGGGCGACAGGCTGGGCATCATGTGCCAGGCCGCCAGGATGGGATTGGTTTCCTCGCTCAGGCCCGTGTTGTTGAGGTCGCTGTTGAGATAGGCCAGGTTGACCGACGTGAACACTTCGAAATCGGGCGACACCATGATGTTGGTGTTCAGAGAGGTGTGGTAGCGATTCGTGGCCGTCTGGTCCAGGATGCCGTCTTCGTGGGTGTAGCCGAAGGAGATGTTGTACTTGGCCACTTCATCGCCTCCTTCCACCCGCAGCACGTTGTCGGTAACCAAGCCGTTGCGGTAGATCAGACTGGTCCAGTCGGTCGAATTGTTGAACAGGTAGGAATAGTAGTAATCGTCTGTACCGGCCAGGAAGGGATAGTCCTTCTGAAGGGCCGACAGGGAGCTGTAACGGCTCTGACCGATATCGGTCAGGTAGCTTTCGTACTGGTTGACATCCATCATGGGCAGCTGCCGTTTGGCCTTCGACAAGCCGTAGTTGCCCGCGAAGGAGATACGGGTGTCGAGTTTGTCGCGGTCGGCCTTCTCGGTCTCGATCAGGATCACGCCGTTGGAACCCAGGCTGCCGTACATGGCGGCCTCGGCCCCGCGCAGCACGGTGATGCTGCGGATGTCGTTGGCATTGTAGCCGAACAGGGCGTCGCGGCTGTAGCCGTCGATGACGTCGCTCACCGATGTGTTGGCCAGGAAAGGCACGCCGTTGATGACCAGCAGCGGGGTGTTGTCGGCGTTGAGCGAATGAAGGCCGCGCAAATTCAGGTAGGCGCCTTCACCGGGCATGCCGCTCTTGCGACCCACCATCAGGGCCGAACCGGCGTCCTGCCAGCTGAGGATGGCCGAGGGGCTGGCCGAGTAGTCTTTCTTGGCGACCGTCTCCATGAGCGAACTGGCATGGCTTCGCGGCAGGGCGCCCTCGGGCAGGAGGATTTCACCGCTGTAGCGATATTCCCCCTTGGGGATGAGGATGATGTCGTCGGGTATGATACTGCCGCGCAGGGGGAAGACCTGCGTATAATAATCCTGACAGGCCACCCTGAGGGTGCCGAACTCGACCTCCACGGGCAGGGAATACGAGCCGGTGGCGTCTGTCATGGCCGCCAGGCGGGTGCCGTCGATCGAGAGGATGACACCTTCGATGGGCTGGCCGTCGGGGCTCAGCACACGGCCTGTCAGATTCTGGGCATTGACCGCCACAACGGCGATCGAGACAGCAAGGAATAGCAATATTCTTTTTTTCATACGCCTGTCATTTAATAGTTGTAGATCGTCGGACGCAGGCACCAGTGATACATCATCAGCTGGTTGACATCGCTCTTGGTCCGGTCCTGACGACCGTTGCCATACAGGGCTGCATTATCGTTGGAGGCAATCTTGATCTTGAAATTGCCGCTCTTCTTCAAGTTGACGATGGCCACCTGGTAGCCGTCCGTGTCGTAGGCCGAAGCCTTCTGGTACTGCACGGGGTCCTGGTCGAACCACCAGCGCCAGTCGTAGTACTCGGGATAGCCGATCGATTCCGAGCCGTAGAAGTCCAGGCCCTCCATGGCACCGCCTCGGTCGAAGTGGAAGTTCGAGCCGGTGGCGATGAGCGACATGTCCTCGACCAGGCAGTTGTCGGGGCCGAATGTCTCGTCGGCGCCGCAGAACCAGATGCAGATGGAATAGGTGAGCGAATGCTTGAAGCCCATGCGCAGGTAGTACTCACCGGCAGGCAAGCTCACTTCCTTCAGCCCGAAAGCCTTAGGTTCCAGTTCGTTGTAAAGCAGGCCGTCGTAATCGACCGACACCTGCAGCGAATCGGCCCTGGCGGCTTCGTCGGGTTCGGCCGTCAGCACATGATAGTACATGGTGGGCAGGGTCGAAGACAATTCGAAGGGGCTCTGGGCATCGTTCACCACCATGGGCTTGGCCCAGTGGTTCCAACGGAAATAACCGCCGGGGGTGGGCGTCACGGATGTGGCGTTCCAGCCCTGCTGGGCAGCCGTCAAAGCGGCCCAGACCTGGTAGAAGCGGGCCTTGACGCGCCAGATGACGATATGGTTGGGTATCTTGTAGTCGGTCAGGCGATAGGCCACCCCATTCGACAAGTTGACCGGATTGCCCACATCGGCTTTCTGCACCGAGGGCTTCCACTGGGCGGCCTCGCAGGCCTTGAACGTCTCCTTGTCGGTGGCGGCGTCGATCTCGCGGACAAAACCGCCCACGCAGGCAAACTGGCCCTGCACATCGGATGCCACCTCGCGAGGCGACAACTTGCGATCGACAAAGCAACTCGTGACAATCCACCGGCGGAATTTCAGGCTATCCTGGGCCGTGGCCGAGCGGTTGAGCCAGCGGGGGATGCTGTCGAGGGCCGACTCGTAGGCGCGTTGCAAGAGGGTGTTGTCGGGCAGGAACACGGTCGATTGGAACGATTCGCTCTGCATGTTCCAATAGTCCAGGCCGTTCTCGGTGTAGCGGTCCATCAAGGTGTTGCGCACGGCGATGACCGAATCCTTATAGACGATGTTGCCCATGGCGTCGATCCCGACCGGGGTGGAGGCGGCGGCATCGAACCAGTTTTCCTCGAACTCGTGCAGGAAACTCTTGAACAGAGAGTAGTCGTCGCCCAGGCCCTGGATGTAGTCATAGACCGAGGGCTGCACCGAGATGATGGCCGACACGTAGTAGATGTAGCCGTTCGTGGCCTTGACCACCTTGCGGATTTCCTTGTCGTTCAAATAGTAGCGACCCGCCTCATCGATGGTGACCCAGAGGTTCTTGCCGCTCTGCATGAAGATGCCCTGGCCGGGTTTCAGCGATGAAGCCGGCACGGGGATGGACGAAAGGTTGTTGGCGGCAAAGAGCGGGTGCGACATCTGGACAGCGTCGTAAGAGGTGATGTGCTGGTCCTCGCAGACAACGATCGTGCAGGGGTGTCCCGCTGTCATCTGCCCGATGAGACCGGCACTTTCGAACAACCTGCGCATCGTGCCGAGGCCGGGAGCCTCGTCCAGGTAGCCGGCCACATCGCCGGCATAAAGCGTCATGTCGGCCGACGTCGTAATGGGCGCTTCGCCGAAGTGGTCTTGCCACGTGTTGCAACCCGCAAACAGCAGGGCGGTCGTGGCGATGATCAGATACTGTATATGTTTCATACGCGTCTTGTTATTCTATCGGAGTAAACATCACATAGTCCCACATCTGGTGGTAGGATCCGCTGGTCTTGGCATTGATGTCGAGCATGGTGGCCTTGAAGGTGTGCGTGCCCGACTCGGCAAACTCGATGTTGCCGAACAGCTCGACATCGCCGCTGCCGTAGGTAAACCCGGTGGTCGGAAGGCCCTTGAAGACAAAGGCGTTCTTGGTCCAGCCGTCGATGTTGAGCTCGGGGTCGATCTGGAACTTGGTCAGCGAGCCGGCGCTGTGGAAGGAACGCATCGTGGCTTCCGAAGCATAGTGCAGGGTCACTTTGTATTTGCCCCGGATGATGGTCGGGGTGGTGAATTGTATCCAGCCGGCGTAGCCCAGGTTGAGCACCAGATAGTTGTTGAGCCAGGCGCCGTAGGCGTTCTCGTCTTTCTTCGACGCCGAGGTGTATTTGCATTTCTTGAAGCCCACGGCCCGGTAGTTGGAATAGCTGGCCTTGGCCTGGTTGGCCTGGTAGGTGAAGGAGGTGATTTCACCGTACTGGCCGTCGCGGAAGCTTTCCGACAGGTCGATCTGGTATTCCTTGTTGGTCATGGCGTTGGAATAGAGCTGGCCCAGGTTCTTGTCGGCCCCGTAGGCATTGACAAAGGCGATGATGTCGGGCGAGTTGCACAGGTCCCAGCGAACGGCGATGGCCTCGGGAGCCCAGACGGGCAGGTAGTAGTCGATCTTGTGGATGTAGCCGTTGCGGGCCTCGATGTCGGAGCGGACAATGCCGGCCTGCTCGTTGACCCGGGGCAGGAGGGTCAGCGTGTCGTTGGCACAGGTGATCACCTCGCCCTTCAGGCTGGTGTCGTAGATGAGTGTCTCGTCGGGACTGTCGAACTTGCAGAACTCGCTTTTGGTGTAGCTGCGGTCCATGAAGTGATAGGCCACATAGTTCCACAGAGCCTTGTCACCGGCCTCGGGGTTGTCGTTTTGGCAGCGCTGGCGAAGGTCGGCCAGGGAATGGATGCCGGCCTTGTTCATGGCCTCGTCGTTGGGGGCGAAGCACGTGTACTGGTAGCTGACGATGGTGTATCCGCCGCCGAGCAGCCAGAGGGTGTCCCTGACGCGGCTCACGATGGAATCGTAGCCGCAGTCGCGACAAGCGGCGGCGAAGATGGTGTATTCACCCTGCTCCTCGAGCTTGTCCACCATGGTCTCGGCCAGGGGATGGATCACGTCGTCCATATAGTACACGATGGCGTTCTTGGCCTCCGCGAAATTGATGCCGCCGCTGTCACGAGGCTGCACGGCGGCCTGGTTGTTGACAAAGAGGGTCTCGGGATCCACCTTCTCGCCCGTCCGGTAGGCATCGTCCACATCGGTGATGATGCGGCCGAAGGACGGACGCAGGTAGCTCATGAAGAGGTTCTGCGCCTGCAGCGGCTGTTCGGCCACGGCCTGGTTGATGAAGGTCTCGCTGCCCACCTTGATGCCGTTGAGGATGTGGTTCTGCACCACATAACGGGCGTATTCACGGTCCAGTTCCCTGACTGTCTTGACGCCTTTCCAGGCCAGGAAATCCTCCATGGCCCGGTTGGTCGGGGCGAAGACCGTGGCGGATGTGTTGGAGTCCTTCAGGCCGTTGTAGTAGTCGGCATACTTCAACAACTCGATCCACAGCGAGAAATCCGACGAGCGCTTTTCCAGCAGCACGGTGCAGGTCATCTCGTTTTCGAC
>JAGDCW010000010.1 GCA_017958305.1 Bacteroidales bacterium
GGTGCCGGCGGGGTTCCTGGTCACGGCCCATGAAATAGTTTTCCGTATAATGCACCTGCTTGCGGGTCTGCACACTGTCGATGACATGGCCCACCGAATCGATGATCTGACGCAACTCCCGGCTGTTCTTGCTGATGGGGTTGGTGTCATAGACCGACTCGTCCATGCGATTGAAGTTGGCGTCGAAGGGAATGATGATTTCCTTGTAACGGAACGTTTCCCTGCGATAAGGGATGTAAGCCGCCCCTGCCTGCTGCTTGTCGAAATTGCTGAAGGCCTCGCCGTCGTAGAGGTAGAGCACCAGATTGAGCTTGTCGTCGGTCATCGACAACCTGCCGCTTTGGGCCAAAGTCACCGAGACATTCTCAAAGCCGTCGGAGAAATCGTAGATCATCAGGTCTTTGAGCAACTTCTGCTTCACGTCCTTTTCCTTGACGTAGATGGTCATGTTCTCGATTTCGGCATAGAAGGCACCCTCGGGAATAGACAGCGTGGGCGATTTCTGCCCCATGGACCAGGCCAGGGTGTTGAGTTTTTTCTGGGTATTAGGCAGGTACTTGTCCTGAAAGAAGAAAGAGCCGAAAGCAACAAGGGTCACTGCCACAATCAGCGGCTTCATGATATTGAACAGCGACACGCCGGCCGCCTTCATGGACAGCAGTTCCAGTTTCTCGCCGAAATTGCCGAATGTCATCAGCGACGCCAGCAACACGGCCAACGGCAAAGTCATCGGCACCAGCGTCATCGAAGCATAGTAGCAAAATTCCAGATAGACCGACACCCCCAAGCCCTTTCCGGTGATTTCCTCGGCATAGCGCCAGATGAGCTGCATGAGCAATATGAAATTGCAGATGAAGAACGTCATCAGAAAGGTGGGCAGAAAACTCTGAAGGACAAATGTATGTAGTCTCTTTATCCGAAACATGCCGGCTCATTTACAAAGCGCAAAGATAGTGCAAGGCGAGCGCAATGGCAAATACATTTGTCGATTGCCGGGCCGTGGCCCATCTCCACTTCTCAGAGTCCAACCCGTCTGACCAGGGCATCCACTTCCGAATTCCAGAGATTGACCAGGTCGTCCTGCTCGCCAGGCTCGGCAAAATCGGTGATGGTCAGCGTGATTTCGCCCGTCAGCTCCGAGTTGGTCATGGCAATCTCGAAATAGGTGTATTCAGGTTCGTGCAGCCAGCGGAAGCGCACACGCTCCTCGGGCACCTGCTCCAGCAAGACAGCCTTGTCGCCGCCCTTGCCCCATGTAAATGAATAGACATTATCCTCGGCTATTACCCGGTCGGCCATCCACTCCGACAGACCGTTGGCCGTACTGATGAGCTTCCACAAGACCTTGGTCGAACCTTTCTTCAAGCCGTATTCTACAGAAAAACTCTCTTTCATCGTATTGCTTTTGATGCCCGAAGATAATCATTCATTGCGACACTTCCTATATTTCCCTCAAAAAAAAAATCAACAGAAATCTTTTGGAAAAAACGAAACAGACTGACTATGAAAAAAAACAGACCAAGATGAAGATAATTTTCCGCATTGGGTTGTTTTATTTGGGAAAAGCCATTACCTTTGCACCGCTTTTGAAAAGAAGCCTGATGGCGAGGTAGCTCAGCTGGTTAGAGCGCATGATTCATAATCATGAGGTCCCCGGTTCAATCCCGGGCCTCGCTACCCAGAAGACGGTTATTTGTGGTGTACCTGCATCGGTACCGCAGGTAACCGTCTTTATTTGTCAACACAGTCAATTGCAACACTATGAATCCTGTTTCTATGCGTCTGGCCGCATTGGCCGCTTCCGAGACCCTGGCAATGTCACAGAAGAGCAACGAACTCAAAGCCCAAGGCATCGATGTCATCAACCTCAGTGTGGGCGAGCCCGACTTCTTCACCCCGGACCATATAAAACAGGCCGCCCGGCAGGCCATTGACAACAATTTCTCGTTCTACTCACCGGTGCCCGGCTACCCTGCCCTGCGCAAAGCCATTGTCGAAAAGTTGAAAAACGAAAACGGACTCGACTTCAAGCCCGAGCAGATTGTCTGCTCCAACGGCGCCAAGCAGTCGGTCTGCAACACCATCCTGGCCCTGGTCAATCCCGGCGACGAAGTCATCGTCCCCGCCCCCTACTGGGTGAGCTACGTGGAGATGGTCAAACTGGCCGAAGGCAAGAATGTCATCGTCCACGCCGGCATCGAGCAGGATTTCAAAATCACCGCCCAACAGCTGGAAGATGCCATCACCCCCAAGACCAAGGCGCTGATCCTGTGCTCGCCCTCCAACCCCACCGGCAGTGTCTATAGCCGCGACGAGCTCCAGTCTCTGGCCGAGGTGCTTGCCCGCCATCCGCAGGTCTATGTCCTGTCCGACGAAATCTACGAACACATCAACTATGTCGGCCGCCACGAGAGCATTGCTCAGTTTGAGCCGATCCGCGACCGCGTGGTCATCATCAACGGTGTGTCCAAGGCCTATGCCATGACCGGCTGGCGCATCGGCTGGATCGCCGCACCGCAGTGGATCGCCGCGGCCTGCTCCAAGTTGCAGGGCCAATACACCTCAGGTCCCTGCTCCGTTTCGCAGGAAGCCGCCCGAGTGGCCTATACCGGCAGCCAGCAATGTGTCGAGGACATGCGCCAGGCCTTCCAGCGCCGCCGCGACCTCATCGTCCGACTCATGCGCGAGATTCCCGGCCTCCAGGTGCGCGAACCGCAGGGAGCCTTCTACGTATTTCCCCAGTGCAAGTCCTACTTTGGCAAGCGCGATGGCGACCGCATCGTCAACAACGCCGCCGAACTGGCCATGTATCTGCTCGAAGAGGGTCATGTGGCCTGCGTGGGCGGTGCCGCTTTCGGGGCTCCCGAGTGCATTCGCCTGTCGTATGCCACTTCCGATGCCAACATCGAAAAAGCCGTCGCCCGCATCAAGGAAGCCCTTGCCCGCCTGCAATAACAACCGCAGGGGTGACAAAACAAGCCCTGCCGTCTCTTGAAGTCGGCAGGGCTTGGTGATTTATTACAATACGAACTTATTTCAGCCTGAAAGAGATGGGCAAGATGCACGATGAGACGACCGGCTGGCCCTGATGCCAGGCAGGCCGCATCTGTGGCAGGTTGCCTGCCAGACGAAGAGCCTCCCAGTTCAGGTCGGCGGCACCTTCGCTTTCACGCGTCCAACCCGCCAACACATAACCATCTTTGTCAATGATCAGATGCAGATTGACCGCCCCGCGCAGGCCGCTTTCAAGAGCGCTCTTGGGGTAGTTCAGATTCTCAGCGATAAAGCGGTCGAGAGCCTCCTGGCCGCCGACAGGCTCGACTGCCTCATCGGGGCTGTACTGCACCCCGTTGTCGGGCAGCTCGGTCTTGATGCTGCCGTCGGCGCTGATGTAGAAGGCCTGAACATACTCCTTGCCA
>JAGDCW010000061.1 GCA_017958305.1 Bacteroidales bacterium
CGCCGAAAGTTTCCTTTGGAAGAGCAACGACGGAGGCATCCACTGGCAGGACCAGGGAGGCCGCACGGGGGGTCGTCACTCCACCATCGTCCCGCTTGACGATCAGGGCAACCTGCTTTCCATCGGCGGCAAAAACGCCAGCGTCGAAGGATGGTCGCCGCTCAACACCTCCTCCGACTGGGGTAAGACCTGGAGCCAAAGCATAGCCTCGCCCTTCCCCCCGCTCGGCACCGCCCAGCGCCCCAGCATGATCCGGCTGGCCTCGGGCCATCTGTTGCTGGTTTCGGACGCCTATATCCACAAGATCCGCAAAGACCCGCCCATGGGCTGGGCCTATGGCAACGAGCCTTTTGTGGCCATTTCCAAGGACAACGGCCAGAGCTGGCGCATCAAGACCATCCCCTATGGGCTGCCCCACAACAATCCCACGCGCCTCACCTACACCTCTCTGGGCTATGTCACCCTGCGCCAGAGCGACAACGGCATGATCCATGTGCTCACTACGGCCAATGCCAACAACCTGCACTACGAATTCAACGAGGCCTGGGTATGGTCGGACGAGGAGACTGTCTGGGCACCGATGGTTGCCCTTGAGGGAGGCGAGCTCAAACAATATACCGAGTATTATACCGATGCCAAAGGCAAGGCTACCAAGCAGATAAAATCTACCTGGAGTGCCCGCATCATGCCCGACGGCCGCTATCTGCTCGATGGTGAGATGAAAGACTACTATCCCGATGGCAGCTTGCAACACGAAGTCACCTACAACTACGGCCGTAAGACCGGCTGCGAGAACTTCTGGAACCAGCAGGGCAATCTATTCTGGCACTGGGACAGGGATCTTAGTGCCAACACCGGTGTCTGGACCCGGTACTGGCCCAACGGAATCAAAAAGTCGGAGAGCACCTGGAACCTGTTGCCCACGGCTCGCGACCGCGACCGCCAGTACATCGGCTATGTGGCCAACGGCCCGGCCCGCCATTGGGACGAGCAAGGCCAGCTTGTGGCCGAATATACCTTCGAGAACGGCTCCCTGGGCTTCGCGCCCAATGCCGGTGTCATCGAAATAAAATAGGCTTGGTATTTCAGCGGCGCTCGAAAACCTGCTTTTCCGGGTTCCACTCAAACCACAAAGGGGTCGCGGCAGCTGCTGCGACCTTTTTGTATGTCTCGGCATCGAGATAGTCCGGGGCCGAGGAACGGACCTCCAGACTGTTGTCGCCGGAACGCAAGGAAAAGACGAAATAGGGGATGGCCATGATTTGGGCCGGATTGATTTCGGCCGAGGGCAACAGCCCCGTGGCGTAAGACTGCCCGGCGAGGCTGTCCAGGACAGTCTGTTGCCAAGCTTCTGCGGCCTGGAAAACAGGCTGGGCCCCGGGCAGGTCCATCTTCTGCCAGCGGGTGGAATAGAACGAAAGCACGCTGCCTCCCGCCGGACGGTTCACAGTCTGCACCACGGCAATCAGGAATACGGTATCTTCAGCGGTGGGCAGGCGCTTGAACTGCCAACTGCCGGCCCCCGATACGCTCACGCGCATGTAGCTGTCGGAGAGCTCTTCTATTTCCATCAGGTTGTCGAAGGGCCCTTTGACGGTCGATTTGAGTCCGCTACGGTAAAAATCGAGCATATCCAGGCGCATGTTTTTCGTGGAGGGCAGGAAAATGTCGGGCATCGATTCAAAACAGGCTGCCACTTCCGGTCCCTTGACCGATGGGCTGAGGGCCGCTGCCGTCTGGGACCTCGGCGACAAGGGACAACACCACAACAGGAGGGTCAACCACCATATCCTTGTTTTCGTTTTCATCTTACCTCGATCCGAAATACAGGCACAAAATACCGATGAGCACACCCGACAACAGCAGCGCCTTCTGCTTGATGTTCTTTTCTTTCAAGAAAAAGGCACCGACAATAAAGGGCACAATCACTCCCGATCGCCGGATGGGCGACACCACCGAGATGAGCGAATCGGGGATGCTCAGGGCGTAAAAGTACAGAAAATCGGAGACACGCAAAAACAGAGACAATCCAATGACGGACCAGCGCATCTGGAAGCCGCCGGGGATACCCAGGTTGTGAGGGGGTACGGACACCGGTGTGCCGGCCTCGGCAGCCGCGGCCTCCAACTTATGCTCATGCCGGAAATAGGCCATCATGATGGGCAGCATCAGACCGATCTGGTAGAGGGTGTACCATATCTGCACGGCCATCCGGTCGAAATGGCGCATCATGTATTTGTCGTACAGGCCGCTCACTGCCCCTGTCAGCACGGCGGCGATGAGACACCAGAGCCACTTGTTATGCCTGAAGGAAATGCCTTCCTTTTCGCCCACCCGGGAGTAAAAAAACAGGCAGAAAAGAGCTATCAGGGCGCCGGCCCACTGCCAGATATTCATCCGCTCCCCGAAGACAATGAAGGCACCGACCAGCACAAACATGGGCTGGGTGGACTTCACCGGCGAAGCGATCGTGATGGGAAGGTTTTTCATGGCATAATAGGCCAGGCACCAGGATGTGAGCACAATGGCCGATTTCAGGAGTACATACAGATGGTCTGTACCCGACAGGACGCCCACGTAAAAAACGGTGTCCTGGATTGTCTCCGGGCAGTACCGCGACAGAAGCAGGCAGGGCAGGAAAAAGAGCGTACAGCATACGGGCGTCAGAAACAGCACGGGCAACACGGCATTGCCTCTGAGGGCCAGTTTCTTGAACACCTCGTACATTCCCAGGAAAATGGCCGAAGCCACTGTACACAACAACCACATAATAAAATTCTATTTCAGATAAACATTTTCGGGATATTCCACTCTCGTCAAAAACAGACCCTGGGCGGGCACCGATGTGCCGGCTTCGCAACGGTCTTTGCGCTCGATGATCTGCCGGAATCCGGCCACATCGATTTTTTTGCGGCCAAGCTCCAGCATCGTGCCCACGATGGCCCGCACCATGTTGCGCAGGAAACGGTCGGCCTGGATGGTGAAGACCAGCTCTTGTCCGCGCAACTCCCAGCGGGCCTGCATGATGCGACAGTTGTTGGTCTTGACATCGGTGTGCAGCTTGCTGAAACTGGTAAAGTCGGTGTAATCCAGCAGGGCCCGGGCTCCCTGATTCATCAGTTCCACATCGGGACAATGAGCCAGAAAGGTCGTGTATCGCTGGGTGAAAGGATTCTTTTCCAGGCTGAAATGGTATTCGTAGGTCCGGGAAATCGCATCGAAACGGGCATGAGCGTCGGGGCGCACGGGGCGGAGGCTGTGCACGGCGATATCGACGGGCAGCATCCGGCTCAGGCGGCCGGCCATGGCCGGCAGGTCGTCGATACAGACCTCAGTGTCGAAATGGGCCACCATCTGGCGGGCATGCACGCCGGCATCGGTCCTGCCGGCGGCAGTCAGGGAGAATTCTTGTCCGAAGATCCGGCGGAAGACTTCCGTCATGACCTCCTGCACGGTCGGCTGTCCGGGCTGGATCTGCCAGCCGTGGTAGCGGGTGCCGTCGTAGGAAAACTCCATGAAATATCGCTGCATGGCATGGGTTTGAAAAACGGTGCAAAGGTACAGAGAAAAAATGATTTTAATTTGCAGGGAGCCATTAAACCCTTTCGGCTGTTTTCCATCTAAGAAACAATTCATAAAAAGACAGCACTGATGAAAAAACTATTCGCCTTGATGAGCTGCCTCCTGCTGCTGGGATGCTGGGGAGTGTCGGCACAGAAAATCGATTTCAACAAGAGTGGAAGGCCCGACAATGAGGGTCTGGAACCCGGCTATCAGCCTTGGCCCATCGGCCAGATGGAAGTGCGCAGAGGTCAGCCGGTCGATCCCGGTGCCAATGCTGTCAGCGCAACCTTCGGCCAGCTCAAACTCACGTTGTCGTGCGCCGAGAACGGTTCCGAGGCCGTCCTGGCCACCAATTACTGGAAACCGGGCATCACCCTGCACCACGCCAAGCTGGTGGGCGACGCCGCCGTGGTCTATCAGCGCGCCTACAGACAGCTGAACAATGCCGCTGTCCGGCTCGACCTGACCATCGAAGGTTTCACCCCGGGAGAACATTCCGTACAGGCTTTCCACAACAATGTGGACGGCATGGATGCCCCCGACATTGATGTCTATGTCAATGACCGGAAACAACTGAGCGGTGTCAAGCAGACCAACCGTCAGCTGCTGGCCAGCGAAAGCGGTCATTCCTATGTCAAGTTCAACGTGGCCGCCGGCCAGAAGGTCAAGATTTCCTATGTGACCGCCCCGCAGCAGGGCCAGAGCTACGGCACCACCTCGATCAGCCTCAACGCCCTGCTCATCGACCAGAGCAATTTTGAGAAGATAGCCCTGAATCCTGCTCCGGCCGACCAGGACATGCATGCCGATGCAGACAAGGGCAGCATCAAGCTCGCATGGACAGCTTCGGCTTCGGCTGTCAAGCACCATGTCTATTTCGGTTCCAGCGCCGACAAGATGGCGGAAGTGGCTGTCTTGAAAGCCTCTCCTGTCCAGGCCGGTCAGCGTCACGGCGCACTCACGGCCTATACCGTCCGCGAAAAGGTCAATGCCAACCAGCCCTATTTCTGGCGCATCGATGAGGAAGATGCTACCGGACAGGTACATCAGGGCGATGTCTGGTCCTTCCGTCCCAGGAGGCTCGCTTTCCCGGGAGCTGAAGGTCATGGACGCTTTGCCATCGGCGGACGCGACGGAGTGGTCTATCATGTCACTTCGCTCGAAGACAACCCCAGAGACCCGCAACCCGGCACATTCCGCTATGGCATATCCAAGTTGAGCGGCCCGCGCACCATCGTCTTTGACGTGGCCGGTGTCATCGAACTCAAAGCCCGCCTGTCGTGCTCCGAGAAATACATCACCATTGCCGGACAGACAGCCCCCGGCAATGGCATCATGCTGCGCGGTGCGCCTTTTGGCATGACCAACGACGGCATCACCCGCTTCATGCGCATGCGTCTGGGACACATCAACTCCGACGGAGTATTGGCCACGGCCAGCGGCAACGGTCTGGACGGCATGGGCATGGCCGGCAGTGAGCACGCCATCATGGACCACTGCTCCATCAGCTGGACCATCGACGAAGGCTTCAGCTCACGCAACGCCAAGACCCTGACCCTGCAGCGCACCATGATTTCCGAGGCCCTGAACATCGCCGAGCATCCCCACTACCAGAGTGGCAAGACCCACGGTTATGCCGCTACCATCGGCGGCGGTTCGAGCGGCGGTGTGGCCGGTTCTTTCCACCACAACCTGATGGTCCACAACGAAGGCCGTAACTGGAGCCTGAGCGGCGGTCTGGACGGTGCCGGTTTCTACGACGGCCACCACGACCTCTACAACAATGTCTGCTACAACTGGGGCGGCCGCGCCACCGACGGCGGCACACATGAAGGCAACTTTGTCAACAACTACTACAAGATGGGGCCCGCCACCACCTGGCCCTTCCTGCTCAATGCCCAGCTCGAAGGCACGGGCAAGGGCTCGCAAGCCTACTATGTCAGCGGCAACATCCGCGAGAACCGCGACGGTTCCAAGACACAGGACGCCCTGGGCGAGACCTACAAATACTCCGTCTCCGGCGGCCAGAAAGTGGATTGGGAAGTCTTTGTGGACAAGCCCTACGACTTCTTCAACCCCGAGGGCAATGTCGAGTCGGCCCAGGCAGCCTGGCACAACGTGCTGTCGGATGTCGGCTGCAACCAGCCCGTTCTTGACCTGCACGACCAGCGCATGATCCGCGAGACGCTCGAAGGCACCAGCTCGACCAAGGGCAGCCGCAGCGGCAAGCCCGGCCTGATCGACTCCGAAGAGGACGAAGGCTGCGAAGGCTTCGACATGGAGAAACTGGGCATCGTCAAGGCTTCCCGTCCCGCCGGTTGGGACAGCGACCAGGACGGTATCCCCAACTGGTTTGAACAGCTCTGCGGCACCGATCCCCAAACGGCCAACAACCGCTCCGACCGCGACAACGACAGCTACACCGACCTGGAGGAATACCTCAACTGGCTGGCCGAGCCCCATTTCGTGCTGCGTCCGGGCCAACAGACCGTCATCGGCCTGCAGCCCTACTTCGCCGGCTATGGCAAGGACTTCAAGGTCAAAGTATCGGCCGTCAAGGGTCTTAAGTTGCAAAAAGGCGGCACTGCCACCGACCTCAGCCTGGCGGCTCCCGCCCAGAAAGGTCTGTACAGCCTGCAGGTGACCTGCTCCAACAACGAGGGCATTTCCCTGACCAGGACTTTCAACTTTGCTGTAACAGACTCGTACAAAGAGTTTTAATATTTAATATCATACAACACGACGACAGGAGCGCCCCGGCCCGACATGGCTGCGGGCGCTCTGTTTTCGTATCGGCTGGACGTATTGCCGTTTACAAAACTTATGTGTAATTTCGCGGCATATTTCCACGCGCGCGATGATAGAACGGATTCTGATACTCGACCAGGTCGATCCCATCCTGTTTTGTGGTGTGAACAACAGCAACATACAGTTGCTCAAAGCGCTGTTCCCCAAGCTCAGGATCGTGGCTCGCGGCAACGTGCTCAAAGTCTTGGGCGACGAGGCCGAGATGGTCCGTTTCGAGGAGACGGTGCAGGCGCTGCAGCGTCATGGCAACGAGTTCAACCAGCTCACCGAAGAGAACATCCTGGACATTGCCCAGGGCAAGAAGCCGGTCGAGGTCAGGCAGGACAACCTCATCCTCTACGGCATGTCGGGCAAACCCATCGTGGCCCGCACCATCAACCAGCAGCGGCTGGTCAAGGCCTACGACGACAACGACCTGCTATTTGCCGTAGGGCCGGCCGGCACGGGCAAGACCTATACGGCCATCGCGTTGGCTGTCAGAGCCTTCAAAAACAAGGAAGTGCGCAAGATTATCCTCAGCCGCCCGGCCGTCGAAGCCGGTGAGAAACTCGGTTTCCTGCCCGGCGACATGAAAGACAAGATCGACCCCTACCTGCAGCCGCTCTACGATGCACTCGAAGACATGATTCCGGCCGCCAAGCTGCGTGAGTTCATGGAGAACCGACTCATCCAGATTGCGCCTCTGGCCTTCATGCGAGGCCGCACCCTAAGCGATGCTGTGGTCATCCTGGACGAGGCCCAGAACACCACCGTCCACCAAATCAAGATGTTCCTCACCCGCATGGGCATGAACACCAAGATGATCGTCACCGGCGACCTCACCCAAGTCGATCTGCCGGCGGCCGCCACCTCCGGTCTGACCCATGCCCTCAAGGTGCTGGACGGCGTGAAGGGCATCGCCCGCATCGACTTCGACAAGCGCGACATCGTGCGTCACAAACTGGTACAGCGCATCGTGGAAGCCTACGAGGAGTACCGCAACAAAGAGAAGGCCGCCGCGGCCGAAAACGAGAATCAAACCAAAGAACCAACGATATGAATGCAGTCACAAGAACCGACTTTCAGTTTGAAGGCCAGAAATCTGTTTACCACGGCAAAGTCCGTGACGTTTACAATATCAACGACGACTTGCTGGTGATGGTCGCCACCGACCGCATCTCCGCCTTCGATGTGATCCTGCCCAAGGGTATTCCCTACAAAGGTCAGGTGCTCAACCAGATTGCCGCCAAGTTTCTGGATGCCACGACCGACATCTGCCCCAACTGGAAACTGGCCACCCCCGATCCCATGGTCACCGTGGGCCTCAAGTGCGAAGGCTTCCGCGTGGAGATGATCATCCGTTCCATCCTCACCGGTTCGGCCTGGCGTGAATACAAGAACGGCTGCCGCGAACTTTGCGGCGTGAAGCTGCCCGAAGGCATGAAAGAAAACGAGCGCTTCCCCGAGCCCATCATCACCCCGACCACCCAGGCCGACGAAGGCCACGACCTGAACATCTCGCGCGAGGAAATCATCGCCCAGGGACTGGTCAGCGCCGAAGACTATGCCGTCATGGAAGACTACACGCGCCGCATCTTTGCCCGCGGCCAGGA
>JAGDCW010000062.1 GCA_017958305.1 Bacteroidales bacterium
ACGGTCGTTGCGGGCGGTATGGTACATGGCCAGGGCCGCAGCCGGCAGGCCGAACATCATCATGGGAAAGAAGCCCGACATATACTGGCCGGTCTGGCCCAGTGTGCCTTGGCCGCTCCAGAAATTGCCCAGGTCGTTGATGCCGGCCACATCGAACCAGAACACCTGGTTCAGGGCGTGGTGCAGCCCCAGGGGAATGAGCAGGCGGTTGAGGAAGACATAGACCCCGGCCCCTACGGCGCCGAAATGCATGATCCAGCTGCCGAAGGCGATCAGGGCATTGTAGAGCCAGGGCCAGAGGAAGAACATCGGCAGGCAGACCAGGCAGCTCAGGCCGGCGGCGACGATGGCCACCGAGCGCTTGCCGCTGAAAAACGACAGGGCCTCGGGCAGGCGGGTGTCCTTGAAACGGTTGTACGACCAGGCGCCGATCAGGCCGGCGAGGATGGCGATGAAGACGTTTTCGGTCTTGGCAAAGGCCGGGTCGGCCTCATGGCCGCTGAGCAGGCTCACGCCACGGGACGACAGCAGGCTGGCCAGCACGATCCAGCTCACCAGCCCGGCCAGGGCGGAGACACCGCCGCGGTCGTCGGACATGCCCACTGCGATGCCGATGGCAAACAAGATGGGAATGTGCTCGATGACGGCTCCGCCGGCTTGCTGCAGGAAGGTGGCGACCACGTTGACCCCCGCGGCCGACTCTATCCAGTAGCCGATACCGATGAGGATGCCGGCCACCGGCAGGCAGGCCACCGGCAGCATCAGCGATTTACCCAGTCTTTGCAGATACTTCATCATAGGCGGTTACGGTAGGACGGCTCTCAGGGTTTTGGCGGCCTGGACTTCGTCGGGGCCCTCCACGGTGATGTTCATCCGGTCGCCCTGCTTGAGTCCCAGGGTCATGAGGCTCAAAATGCTGCTCAGGGCAATGCTCTTGCCTTTGGCGTTGAGCCGGATGTCGGAGGCGAAGCCGGCGGCTGTCTTGATCATCAGGGCGGCTGGCCGGGCGTGGATGCCCAGCGGATCCATTATGACGTGACTTATTGTTTGCATAGTTGACGTATTTTGGCTTTGACGGCCTCCAGGCGGCTGGGGCTCACCGACAGGCGGGTGAGGCCCGTTTCCAGCAGTTGGGGCAGGGCTTGCGTGTCGCGGGCCAGTTCGCCGCAGAGGCTCAGGGCGACACCTTCCTGGCGGGCGGCCTCGACGGTGAGGGCGATCATTTTCATGACGGCCGGGTGACGGTCGTTGAACCGGTCGGCCAGCGCTTCGTTTTCGCGGTCGGCGGCCAGGGTGTACTGGGCCAGGTCGTTGCTGCCGATGCTCAGGAAGCTCACTTCGCGGGCCAGTTCGCGGGCCAGCACGACAGCGGCCGGGGTCTCGATCATCAGGCCCAGGGGCAGATGGTCGCGGTAGGGCAGGCCGGCTTGCTTGAGCTCGTCGGCGGCCTCGCGGAGCAGTGCCTTGATGTGCGCGACTTCCTCGACCGAGGTGATCATGGGAAACATCAGGGCCGGCCGGCCTTTGACGGCGGCCCGCAGCAGGGCGCGCAGTTGTGTCTTGAACAGGTCTGTGTGGGCGAAGCAGAAGCGGATGCCGCGGCAACCCAGGGCGGGATTGGCCTCCTGGGGCAGGGACAGTCCCTGGATCTGCTTGTCGCTGCCGATGTCCAGGGTGCGGAACACCAGGGGCCGGTCGGGCATCAGCTCGAGGCACTGGCTGTAGTATTCGACCAGCTCGTCTTCGTCGGGTAACTCTTGCCGGCCCAGGAACGACAGTTCGGTGCGGAACAGCCCGATGCCGTCGCAACCGGCCTGGATGGCCTGGCGGATGTCCTCGATGCTGCCCACGTTGGCCAGCAGCTCGATGCGGCGGCCTTGGTAGCAGAGTTCCTCGCCCGTGGAGGCGAGCACTTGTTTGCGGTAGATGAGTTCCTGCGCCTTTTCCTTGAGCAGGGTCTGGGTCGAACTGTCGGGTTCGATGAAGAGGAGACCTTCGCCTCCGTCCATGGCCAGCGTCTTGCCCTCCAGGGCAGGCTCGATGTCCAGGTCGGGACAGACCACCATGGGCAGGTTCATGCCGGTGGCCAGGACGGCCAGATGGGACGACGGGGAACCGTGGCGGACAACCAGCCCGAGCAGGTTCTCCCGACCCATTTCCACCAAGTCGCCGGGCAGCAGGTAGTCGGCCACGACTATGCCGGGCGCGAGGAGTTTCTTGTCGGCCTTGCCCTGGCTGAGGCAGCGCACCAGAAGGGACGACACATCGCGTATGTCGGCCGATTTGCTGCGCATCAGCTCGTCATCCATGCCCAGGAACATATCGGCGTAGAATTCACTGGTCTGCAGCACGGCATAGACGGCCGTGCGCTTGTCTTGTCCGATGCTTTCCTGGATGCGGTCGATAAACTCCTGGTCTTCGAGCATCAGCTTCTGGGCTTCGAAAATGGCGGCCTGGTCTTTCTGGCAGAGGGCCTGGGCCTTTTCGCAGCGGAGGGTCATCTCGCAGATGGCCTATTGCAGCGCCCGGTGCAGACGGTCCAGTTCGGCGGCGGTGTCTTGGACATGCTGCTCGAACTCTCCCACGGTGGGCCGCTGGTAGAGGAAAATCTTGCCAACGGCGATTCCTTCGACGATGCCTTCTCCTTTGTAATCTTTCATTGGCTGATGCGGATGATTACGTCGTTATGGTCGAGACTGTCGTGGGGAACGATCTCCACATTGCCCAGTTGGTCGCTGTTGCAGACCACTACGGGAGTGGTGAGGTCGTAGCCGGCGGCTTGGATGGCGGCCCGGTCGAAGCGCAGGAGCGCTTGCCCTGCGGCGACTGTGTCGCCCGGCCGGACCAGGGGCTCGAAGCCCTGTCCGGCCAGCCGGACCGTGTCGATGCCCACATGGATGAGGATTTCGGCCCCCGAGGTGTGCGTGAGGCCCACGGCATGCCCTGTCTCGGGCAGGGTGGTGACACGGCCTGGGCAGGGCGCCACGACCAGCCCCTCTTCGGGGACGATGGCCAGGCCCTCGCCCAGCATGCCTTGGCTGAAGGCGGCGTCCTTCACCTCACCGAGTGCCAGAAACTGCCCCTTGAGGGGGGCATTCAGCACGACGGTCTTGTCTTTTTTCAACAGTCTTCCCAGCATATTGTTCCGACTTTGTCAATATTCGATTTTGTATTCCTGCTTGGGCTCTTCGAGCGCCAAACGGTAGCAGTTTTTCGTCTGCTTGTCGGGGACAAACACCCCGATGTTGCTCTTGGGACGATGCTCGCTGCAGAGCACCAGCTCTCCCTTGCCGCCTTCGAAACTGAGGGTCATCTCCCCGCGGCGGTGTTTGAGCGATATCCTGCCATAAGGCGTCGGCACGCAGCCGTCCATGTCGCCTGTGAGGCGGTAGTCGGCTGGCTTGACCTCGAAGGTGGCATAGCCCGGCGAGGTGGGTCGCACGCCCAGGAAATACTTGCCCAGCAGGTAGACCGGACTGGCCCCCCAGGCATGGCAGAGGCTCTTGCCGTAGGGCCGGCCGTACATGGCCAGGTGCTGGATGTCGTGCTCCCCGGGGTTGTATTTCTCCCAGAAGGAAGTGGCTCCCTCGCGGATCATGCCGCCCCAGTAGTCCTTGATCTCCTGGAGCACATATTCCAGCATGCCCATTTCGCACAACGCCTCCAGCTCGTAGAAGCGCATATAGGGCGTGGTGATCTTCTCGATCTTGTCGTTGAGCATCACGTGCTCCATGATCTGCTGCTTCTCCTTGGCATCCACATAGCCGTAGAGGATGGCAAACATGTTGGGGAACTTGGTGATCATCGGATTGACACGTCCCTGGTCGAGGTTGTGCATGAAGGCATGGTGCTTGTCGCTCCAGAAAAGCGCTTTGGTCTGCTTGAGGAGCCGGTCGAACAAGGCTTCGTATTTTTGGGCGTCGCCGGCATAGTCGTTGTTGGTGAGACTGCCCTGCGGAGGATTCTCCTGCGGGTGGCAGCGCAACTCGACGGCACAGAACTTCATGGTTTCGAGCGCCTTGCACAACAGGATCTGTTCAAAGCACATCACCCCGCGCTTGGGCATGGGGAAATCCACCCAATCCACAAAGATCCAGTCGTCGGGCTGTCCGACGGCCATGCCCTTGTCGTCGAGCCGTCCCAGGCAATAGTCCATCAAGGTCCGCATGCGGGGGTAGAGTTCGCGCACGAATTCCAGATCGCCCGTGTAGAGGTAGTAGTCGTAAACCGACTTGAACCAGTAGAAGCTGTAGTCCATGATGGTGTTCACATGGGCCGTGACCGGATCCTTGCCCCTGAGCTGCCGGATGGTGCGGCGCACGCAGCGGCTGTTGAAGCGCAGGTAGTAGTTCATCAGGTACGACTGGATGGCATCGCCCGACCACGTCCAGCGGTCGCGCTTGATGCCGTCGAGGAAGAACTCCCGGGTGGTCAGGTCCAGGGTGTAGGCCCCGACATCCCATATCTTGTTCAAATCTTTTTGGCTGCAGCGGAATTGGCCGCTTTGGAGGGGTTTGTAGGGGCTGAACTCGTAATCCGCCTCCACATTGGACAGCAACTGCGGCGAAGAAATGATATAAACATAGCGGAAGGCCTTGCTGGCGGGCAGGGTATAGTTCTCGCTGTACGGACTCTGTTGGCCGGTGGCCATGTCGGTGATGCCCTCCAGGGAGACCTCCACCACGTCAAGTGTCTCACAGTGCTCCGTGTCGAGGGCTTCCTCCTGGCTTTCGCCGTAATAGATCCGGAAAGTGCCGACCCCCTTGATGTTCTTCAGGCTCAGATAACCGAAGGTCTCCCGCCCGAAATCGTAGAGCCGGCCCCTCCTGACATGCTTCACCGAGTAGACCGGGATGGTCTTGCGCTTCAAGCGATAGAGGGACGGACGCTGCTCGGGAGTGTCGAAGTCTTCGTAGCCCGGATGGACATAGATGCCCGAGCCGTGGGCCACGCCGTTTTCGTCGATCCAGATTTTGTCCTCGTACGTCACCAGCCAGCTGGCATCGGTGTAGATGGTCCGCCCCTGGATAAAGAGGGCGGGCGGCGAAAGAAGGTTCTGCACCTTGATGTTGAGCTGGTGTTCACCAGGCTGCAGGTGCAATTCGGCGGGCTGGCCGAACAACCGCTTGCCGTCGAGCACCACGTTGTAGTTGCCCTCGGCAGTGATGAAGATGGTCTCGATGCGTTTCAGGTGGAAGCTCTTGGAAAACTCCACCATGGACCAATGGCTGTCCTGTTTCCAGAAAGGCGGAAACACGCCGCCACGCTCGGTACGCCGGTTGTTGAAACGGTTGCCCAGCCACACTTCGAAGTCGCCGGGATACCAGATCCAAGTGGCCTTATATGTTTTCGCCATATCTCTCCTTTGTGATCTGGTCGAGGGTCTTGCCCCGGGTTTCGGGAGCGCAGATGACACCGATCAGCAGCGAGACAATGAGCAGACCCGTCATGATGGCGGCAGCCAGGCCGAAGCCCTGTCCGTTGGCGCCGTAGATGTAGGCGAAGACCACACCCCAGACAGCCGACAGGCCGCGGACGAAGAAGAACATCACACCCTGGGCGGCGGCACGGTATTTGGCCGGGAACAGCTCGGTGGCCCAAAGGGCGTAGAAGGTCTGGACACCCAGTCCGGAGTGGAGGCCCCAGAGCACGGTGAACAGCACGAGGTATTTCATGTCGGTGATGCCGATGAAATCGATGATGAACCAGGCGCAGATGCCGATCACGACACCCACGGCGAACACCCAGCGCTGGTTGATGCGGTCGATGACAAACGACAGCAGGAAGGTGAAGGCGATGATGATGAGCCACTGTCCGGAAGCCAGCATGTTGGCCTGGCTGTTGGACAGTCCGCCGGCCGTCTCGTAGATATGCGGCTGGAAGAAGCCCATGACGGAGGCCACCAGGTTCCACGACAGATACATGCAAGCCAGGAAGGCCAGGGTCTTGACCACTTTCTTGTTGGAGAACAGGGTGCCGAACGATGAGAAGACACCGGCCGATTTCTCCTGGGTGGTTTCGCCGGCTTTCATGGCCGTCCATTCGGCCGATTCGTCCAGACGACGCTGCAGCAGCCAGGCGATGAGGGCCACGACAAACAGCGAGCCGAAGACGACGCGGCTGCTATAGACATTGAGTGCGGCTCCGGTGATGGATCCGCCGGAGAGGGCGTTGACACAGCTCTCAATCAGGCCGAACAGGGCACCGCTCTCCTTGCCGGCGGTGGCAGGAGCGAACAGCATGCCCAGGAACAGGATGATGGTCGGGCCGATGCCCCAGGCCATCTGCGAGATGCAGATGTTGCGTCCTCGCTTGTTGATCTCGGAACTCTCCGAAATGTAGGTCCACGAGGCGGGTACGCCAATGCCTACCGAAATGCCGGTGACCAGGAAACCTGCCAGCAGCATCGGGAAGTTGACGGCGAAAATGACGATGGCCACACCCAGCATGTAGATGAGCATGTTGTAGGTGTAAATGAGCTTGCGGCCGTATTTGTCGGCCAGGAAACCGCCGATGATGGCACCGATGGCTGCGCCCAGGCAGTTGGCGCTGACAAAGTTCAACCAGCCCAGGTGACCTTCGGACAGACCCAGGTAATCCTGCCACAGCGTCAAACCGCTGGCACCGGCCACGATGGCGCCGGCGTCGAGATAGTTGGTGAGCGATACGGTGATCGTACTCTTCAAACTTCCTTTTTTCTTTTCCATAAGAAACAGTTGATTAATGAATTGATATGATTGTCATTTGCAATTACTTCTTTCCTGCCGTGGTGCGCCCGGCTTTGGCCTTGATCCAGTCGCCGGCCTGCGGGCCGTTGTTCTCCCAATGGTTGAGCCCCGGTTGGTTCTGGCCGAACTTGGCCTCGGTGCACCAGTTGTCGCGGATGGTCATCCACGAGGAGGCTTCGTCCAGGTAGATGTAGTGGCCCTGGGTGGTGTCGTGCACGTAGTCGGGATGGTAGATGTCGTGGATATAGTTCTCGGCGATGACCGTGCCCGTCTGGGCCGACAGGGTGTAGATGCCACCGCAGCTGTAGTTGTGCCGCCCGAAGCGGTAAACATCGTTGGCGAGGATGCGGTTGTCCCTCATGACATTGGCCGTGCGTATCCAGCCCCAGCCCACGCTGATGCCGCTGTAGGGCAGTTCGTGCACTTCGTTGTGCTCGATGAGGAACTCACTCACGTAGCCGGCGATGATGCCCACGCAGCCCCAGTATTCGCTGGCACAGTCAAAGACTTCGTTCTCGGTGATCTGCATCCGGCTGCACACCTCGCGCAGGTCTTGCGGCTGATAGGGCAGGTGGGTCTCGATGCCCGGGTCGGAGAACTTGCCGGCCACCAGCCCGCTGCCGGCAATATGGGCAAAGCGGCAGGCCTTCACAAAGCAGTCGTGGCAGCCTTCCACAAAGTCGAGGCCCGAAGCCCCCAGCAACGTGAATCGGCAGTCGGTAAACCCGATGTTGGCAGCTCCGCGCAGGCTCACGGCAGCGGGCTGGCGCCCGATCCAGGCCTGGTTTTCGAGATTCTCCTTCAATGGCGTGCCTGCTTCCCAGAGTTTATAGGCATCCAGCAGGAACATACCGGCCTGCAGGGGTACGTAGCCTTGCAGGGAGGGACGCATCCAGGTGCTGTGCTTGAAGCTGATGTCCTCGAAGAAGATGTTCTCCACGGGCGAATCCAAGCTGCCTTCCACCTGTACCAGGGTCTCGAGCACCGGCACGATACACTCGGCCGTGCGCATGTCCTGGCCTGACAGCGGGTAGTAGTAGAGGCGGCCCGACAGCTGGTCGTAGTACCATTCGCCCGGCTGGTCGAGCAGCTCGATGGCTCCGCTCAGGCGGAAGGGTGAGTTGCCGCTCTCGGCGATGACGGCCGGCGGCCAGGGATGTTCGAACTCGAGCCGGCCTTCGGGATTGTGGAACGAGAGCACGGCTTCCTTGCCCTTGATTTGAATATCTTTGATACGCAGCACGGCCACTTCCCACATCTGGTGGATGAACAGTTCCATGCCGTCCACCTGGCCGAAAGCGGTCTTGGGTGCGGGGATGGTGATGGTCTGGTGCTCTTTGTCCACAGCCAGTATCTTGTTCAGGTGATCGGAATCTTCCACATCGCAAGCTTTGAGCGCCTTTTGCCCGTCCACATAGAACTGGCGGAAATCGAGCCGTTGTCCGGCAATGGCGGGAATGTCGGCACACCATATCTTGCCCGCTGGCACACGCAGCCCTTTGGGCGCTTTGCCCAGTCGCTTCCAATCCTTGACGGGCTGGCCGCCGCTCAGTGTCACCACGACACCGGGCAGGTCGTTGCCCATGGCGGGCAACTTGTCGTATTTGACCCCATGGATGAAGGTGGGGCAGTCTTTCGTGCCGGAATCCTCGGGCCGGATCAGGACGGGCTCGTCCAGGAAATAAGTGCCGGGTTCGTGCCAGATATGGATGGCGTCGCCCAATTCGCGGTGGAGGCGGCGCATTTCACGGGCTTCCCTGAGGGCGCCCCGCAAGGTGGCCTTGGGCGATTCGAAACTGCCCGGGTTGGCATCGTCGCCCTGGGGACGGACCCAAATATCGGCGGCCTGGACACTCAGAAGGCTGCCCGCGAGCAGCAGCAAGGCTGTCATGCGGCAGGCCAGGCCTCTATGACTGTGATTCTTCTTCATTTTTATCGTTTTTACGGTAGAGTGCGAAAATGTAGTAGAGCAGAAAGGCAAACAGCGCCCCGGCCACGTCGGCCGTCAGGTCGGTCTGCTCGGCGCCCCGGTAGGAGGTGAGGCTCTGCAGGTATTCCATGAGGCCGCCCCAGATGGCCGACAGCAGCAACACCAAGGTGAAGAGACGGAGTTCGCGGCTGTCGGTGTCGAACAGCCGCCCCCGGCGTCGGTATTCCCAGATAAAGAGCAGGGACAAGACAAAATACATCAGGAAATGCACCACCTTGTCCATGCCTTCGAAGGCGGGCAGTTCGTCGGGCATGTCGGAAAAATCCACCAGGCAGGCCACGGCAATCAGGACAGCCCACACCACCGTCAGACTGTATCTCGGGAGTTTGTCCATCGAGTGAGTCAATCTATTTCTGTCCATACCTGCGGTCTTGTTCACAAACCACATTGTTTGTTTTTGTTGTATTCTCGATTATCTCTTTGGCAGAGATGCGTTGAAAGGTTTCACCATCTGACGAAACGATGAGATCTTCATTGTGTAATGCCTTCTCTTCCAGCATTATCCTTTCGGCAATCATTAATCCTTGCCTAAGTTTATCGGAAAAAACCTTAACTTCTTTATTCGACATAATTCTGTATTTGAGCAAACTTTGTTTCCTCGAAAACTACTGTTTTCGTTTTATTTCCTCCACATGCTATCTGTTTGCGAGGATAATTGCTATTATCGTAGATATCCCAATAATCGACTTGATTCATGTACAGGGAAAAAAGGTTGGCAATGCTAGCTTTATATCTTCGTCTAATAATTTGTTCCGGTATGCCATGACCGCCCTTGGCTACTCGTTCGGCTACACGTTTGATGGCTAGTTCGGGCGAGTTGAGCCAGAAATAGAGCAATTTAACACTGTATCCTTTTTTCTGAGCCCGTCTGACAAGATGGATATATGATTTAGTGGATAACGTTGTTTCAAAAGAAAAAGAAACTCCTTTTTCCATGAGAAGGTTAATCCTTTGCAACATGAGCCGACCTGCTTCTATTGCGACGCTTTCCGGATTAAATGGAGACAATCCACGTGCTATTTCGTCTGCATTGACAAACTCCTTGCAATGCAGAATGATGGGTAATACCGTATATGATGCGGTTGTTTTTCCCGCACCGTTACAGCCACCGATGATGTATAGGTTTTTATCCATACCTGCGGTCTTGTGCAAACAATAGCTTTCAAAGGTAGTGATACGACGGGCAAAAACAAAACAATTCCGATTTTTTATAATCGCTTGTTCCTCTTTGTGATAGCGGCTTTTCGTCGAGGAAAGGATTTTTTATCATCACGGTAATGTAAAAACAACGAATTATAAATATATTTGTAGCGAAAAATTAACATGAAAAACAATTGACATGGGGAACTCGCTATTTGAATACTACAAAGGCAGTCTTGAAGAACTCGTCAAGATGGGAAAGAAGGCTGGAAATATTCTTTATAAAATGATTCTTTTGCCTACAGTTTCCAATCGTCTTAAGTCGGATTTGCTTAATAATGGCATAGCGCTTGACGGTCAATATCGTCATACCATTGATAATTTTGCAATAAAACATGTATGTAATGAACATGCAAGTGAAAAGGAAAACTTGCGTGGACAGGTGCCAATATCGGATGAATTATTTTATTTGTCGAAGGAGGTGATTGAAGAATATGATGAAATCAGAGTAGAGAAGAACAGCCGAAATCAAATGGTCATCATATATTGTAAATGGTATGAAGACGGGAATGTATACTATATAGAGGAAATACGGGGAAAAAGGCGTAAAGAGTTGGCTTTTGTTTCAATGAGAAAAGAGAAAAAAAAGAAAAGCGGATTTCCCAACGAAGCCGCAAGGGCCTCCACTTTGGGTTCATCCGCTAATAGTACGCCTCCCGTAGGGGAGAAGAAGTACAGGGGCAAAGATAATACAAAAAACGACATAGATAATTGTTATCAGCTGATTTTTTTCAAATCTATAGTGAAAAACAAAAAGGAATACTATGAGAAATTTTCGATGGAACAGGGCAGAGCAACTGTCCTTCTTGGTTTTGATTCTGAGTGTGATAGCGCTCAAGACATTGAGTTTCAAAGTTTGGTCGCGTGAAGGCCGGCGGCCATCGGCGGCAACGGAGGTGGTGGCGGAATCGCTGTCAAAACCGGCGGTGGAGGTGGTGGCAGTTGAAGCGCCGCCTGAAGCGATGGTGGAAGAAGTTGCCATTGACGAACTGGCCGGCGAGGCGGAAACTGGCGAGGCGGGAAAGGAAAGTGTGCCGGCAGCCGGAATGGCCGCGGGCAAGCGTGGTGAGCAACGTGGTGGAAATTCCGGCCGGATGGGGAAAGAGGCCCGGCGCACGGTCCGGATCGACTTGAACCGGGTGGATTCAGTGGCATTGGTCGGGGTGCGGGGCATCGGACCCTACACTGCC
>JAGDCW010000063.1 GCA_017958305.1 Bacteroidales bacterium
GCTCCCGTTGTGACGGTGGGCGACAACACTGCAGGTCATGAGGCTTATGTGGCTGTCGTCTCGGGCGATGTCTATGGCGGCGGTGACGCCGGTAACGTAGTGGGCACGCCTGTGGTGAATGTCATCAACAAATGCAACACCACGATTGCCAATGTCTATGGCGGCGGTAATGCTGCCGATGTCGGCGGCACGGATGTGAACATCGATGGCGGTACCATCACGGGTATGGTCTTCGGCGGCGGCCACGGCGATGCTACGGCCAATTCGCAGAAGGAGGCCAATGTGGGTGGCAACGTTTCGGTCGATGTGACCGGCGGTACCATCAACAAGGTATTCGGCGGCTCCAACAGCAAGGGTAATATCACCGGCGCTGTGGCTGTCAACATCGAAAAGGGCGACAACAGTTGCGATCTGCACATCACCGAAGTCTATGGCGGCGGTAACGTGGCTGCGGGCAATGCCGGCACCATCACCATCGGCTGCACGGGCAGCGCCTCGGAAGGCATCGGCGATGTCTATGGCGGCGCCAACGCGGCCGACGTCAATACCGACATCACCCTGAATATCTCCGGCGGCAAGATAAACAATGTCTTCGGCGGCAACAACACGAGCGGCACCATCAACGGCGGCATCGAAGTCAACGTGGAGTGGAGCGGCAGTTGCAGCGAAAACAGCATCCAGAATGTCTATGGCGGCGGCAATCAGGCTGCCTACACCGTGCCCAATGGCAAGGCACTGGCTGTGAACATCCTCAACGGTACCATCAGCCAGAATGTCTATGGCGGCGGTCTGGGTGCCACGGCTGTGGTGACGGGCAATCCGACGGTCGTTGTCGGCGACCTGACTGCGGGCCACGAAACCTGTGTGGCCATCGTGACGGGCGAAGTCTATGGCGGCGGCGATGCTGCCGGCGTGACGGGCAATTCCTCCGTGACCATCCAGAAGTCCAACACCGTGGTGGGCAACGGCTACGGCGGCGGTAACGCAGCTTCCGTGACGGGCAATGCCTCGCTGACCATGACCGAGGGCACTGCCGACAATCTCTACGGCGGCGGCAAGGCTGCCGGCGTGAGCGGCAACGCCACCGTGTCGCTGAGCGGCGGTACGGTCAATGACGGTATCTACGGCGGTTGCAACGCCAGCGGTACGATAGGCGGCAACACGGCAGTGACGCTGACAGGCGGCACGGTGGGCAGCTCTTCGGACCATTCGGACGGCGTGTTCGGCGGCGGCTACGGCTCGGCTACGGCCGTGAGCGGCAACGTGACGGTCAACGTAGGCACCATGTCGGCCGACCCGACACCTGTCTATGCCGGCACGACTACGGTCTATGGCGATGTCTATGGCGGCTCGGCCCTGGGCAATGTCAACACCAACACCAGCAATACGACCCATGTCAACCTCTATCAGGGCACTGTCTATGGCGATGTCTATGGCGGCGGTCTGGGCGATGCCACCCATGCGGCCCTGGTCAACGGCAACGTGGTGGTGACCCTCGACGGTGCAGCCCTGGGCATGTCTTACGGCCAGGACGACGACGAGAACACCATCCCGCTGAGCGGCCGCATCTTCGGTTGCAACAATCTGAACGGCAGCCCGCAGGGCAGCGTGCTGGTCGATGTGAAGCGGACCACGCCCATCGGCGGCGGAGCCCACACGAGAGGTGCCTACGAAGTGGAAGCCGTCTATGGCGGCGGCAACCTGGCGCCCTACAATCCGGCGGTGCCCGAGACGGCCTTTACCGAGGTGCGGATCGACGGCTGCGACGAGACCAGCATCTACTATGTCTATGGCGGCGGCAACGCGGCACCCACTCCGGCTACGAAAGTCACCGTGCTGGGAGCCTTCGAAATAGGATCTCTGTTTGGCGGCGGCAACGGCAAGGACCGTATCTACAAATACGGAGCCTGGTCGGCCAACCCGGGCGCCGACGTGGGCATCATCGACCCGACGGCCTATGCGGCCAATCCTGCCACCGGCAAGTACGGTTCGGGCCGTACCGACGTACAGCTCATCGGCGGTTATATCCACCAGGCCTTCGGCGGCAGCAACACCAAGGGTAATGTGGTGACCGAGTCCCGGCTCACCCTGGGCGACGAGAATCCCGATCACTGTCCGCTCGAAGTGGAGAATGTGTTCGGTGCAGCCAACGAAGCCTATATGGACGGCGAGGCCAACATCTACGTGCAGTGTGTCGTGGCCAAGATCGACGACATCTTCGGCGGCTCGCGCAACGCCGACATCCACAACGACATCTCGCTGACCATCAACGGCGGTAGCTATGGCCGCGTATTCGGCGGCAACGACCAGGGCGGTACCATCTATGGCACCATCACGGTCAACATCGAGGAGACCGGCTGTCTGCCCGTTGTCATCGACGAGGTCTATGGCGGCGGCAACCTGGCTGCCTACTCGGTCGAGGACATCCCGGCGGCCCGCAAGACCGCTCTGGGCGATGCCTACCGCAACTATCCCGAGGTCAACGTCAAGCAGGCCACCCACATCGGTACGGTCTTTGGCGGCGGCTATGGCGCATCGGCCGAAGTCACCGGCAACCCGCATGTCTACATCGACATGTGTCCGGGCATTGTAAACGGTGTCTATGACGACCAGAACGCCCAAGTGGCCGATCCCAACGAGACGGCCCATGTGCTGCCGCTCGGCGAGGTGGGCACGGTCTTCGGCGGCGGCAACCAGGCCGATGTGGTGGGCGATACCTACATCTTCATCGGCACGAAGACCTCCGTCACGCTCGAGTCGCTGTTTGTGGACACCAACGATGCAACCAACTATGCGAAATACAACCCGCTGGGTTGGGGCAGCGTGCGTCCGGTGACGGGTGTGAACATCACGGGCAACGTCTATGGCGGCGGCAACAACGCCCATGTTTCTGGTCAGACGCATGTCGTCGTGGGACGTGAGACGGACGATTAAAAAAAATATTGGGAAGTAATGTCTTACTGAAAATATTTCTATAACTTTGTAGCGATATACAACTAACAAGTTCATAAAAATGAAGCGTATTTTTCTGACACTGACCATGATTGTGCTCACATTGACGATGAGCGCACCCCTTTATGCCTATGATTGTGAGGTGGATGGTATTTTCTACTACCGCATCTCGGCGACAGATCTGGAAGTTGCCTACAAAGTCTTTTCGGACAACAACCGGACGGCCTATACGGGTTCTGTGACCATTCCTGCCACTGTTACCTACAACGGCAAGACCTTCAATGTGACCTCTATCGGTGAATATGCTTTCCGCGACTGCAATTCCCTGTCGTCGGTGAACATCCCTTCCAGTGTAAAGACCATCAAGAACTATGCTTTCTATAATTGTTCTTCGTTGTCGTCTCTGAACATTCCGGCTGGTGTGTCCAATTTCGGCGCCGGTGTCTTCGAGGGTTGCTCCTCCCTGATGAGTGTGGAGATTCCTTCGGGCATGACGGCTATCGAAACGGAAACGTTCTTCGGTTGCGCCGCCCTGAAATCGGTGGTGATTCCGGAAGGTGTGAAATCCATTGCTGCCGGCGCTTTTGCCTATTGCACTTCGCTCAACTCCATCTATTGTCTTTCCGCGACGGCTCCTTCTTGCGAGGCCAACGCTTTCGACAAAGTGGACCTGACCTGGTGCACGATCTATGTACCGGCCACCGGTGCTGCTTCCTACAAGGAGGGCAAGGTCTGGAAGGATTTCTTCATCGAGGAGTTCAGCGGCAAGTTGGAAGATATCAAGGACAGACAGTAAAGTGAAGATAAAGAGTTTCATCATAGGTATTGCCCTGGCCTTCGGCTGGGGCAATATTGCTTGTTTGGGCCAGGAAGCCTTGCAGGTGTCCCGCTGGAGCGACAACTGGTATGTGGGTCTGCAGACGGGTATGGCGACCAAAACCACCAACAATGATTGGCTGAAGAACCTCAATCCGCAGGCTTCGCTGCGTGTGGGCCGCATGATGACTCCCACCGTGGGGTGGGCGGCCGAGGCGGTCGGCTACTTCAAGGACAATCGTTTCGGGTACAGCCGCAATGTGATCAAGGCACTGGATGCCAACCTGCTGGTCGATGTCAATCTGAGCCGGTTGCTGGGCGGCTATTCCGGAAGGCCTCGCCGTGTGGAGATATCGGCTTTGGCCGGCCCCGGAATCAACCATATTTTCGGACTGACGCCCGACGAGGCCGGGAACAACAACGACCTGACGGCCAAGATGGCCATGAACCTGCTTTTGTATCTGGGATCGGGCAGGCAGTGCCAGCTGTATCTGGAACCGGCTATGTTGTTTAACCTGGACCGTTATTCCCGAACGGGTTTCCATATGGATTATTCGGCGCTGCAGCTTTCGATAGGACTCAACTATCTTTTCCGCAATTCGAACGGCACGCATCATTTCCGCAAATATGCTGTGTACAGCTTGCCGTCGCCCGACTATGCTATCGGTCGGGATCTGGCCGATGTCGGAAAGCAGGCTGATGCCCAGGCCGATGGCCGGACGCTGGCCGATGCCCGTTCTTTGAACGGCTCCCGTTCTTCGACTGGCTCCCGTGGCCGGACGGTCGAGCCCGATCGGGAAAAACAGCGCAAACAGCCGCGGGCATCCCGGGCATATGAAATCAGATATGGTGGACCGAGTCTTGACACGGTCTCTGTGACGGTCGCTGCCGCTCCTGCTACTACTAGTACTACTGCTGCTACTACTAGTGCTGCTTCGACAGCTGTGGCTGATGCTACTCCTGCAAAGACTGCTGCTACCACTCCTGCTACTACTAGTACTACTGCTACTACTAGTGCTGCTTCGACAGCTGTGGCTGATGCCGCTGTCTCCACCTCGAAGCAGGCTTCCGACAAGAAGGCCTCCGAGAAGAAGCAGAAAGCTGAGAAGAAACAGAAAGCCGAGAAGAAGCAGAAAGCCGAGAAGAAGCAGAAAGAAGAAAAGAAACGGACTTCAGGCTCGAAGCAACCCTCTGTCGTGGAACAGCCTTCTGTCGCTGCGGTACAGTCTTCTGACCAGGTACAACCTTCCGATTCGCAATCGAGACCGGAACCGGAGTCTGGAGAGGCTTGGTCGGACATTACTTTCCGCAAGAACAGTATCGAGCTGGCCGAGGGAGAAATGAGCAAAGTCTCGTCGGTGGCCGTCTCTCTTAAGATGCGCCCGAGAGCGAAGGTGCGGCTGGTCGGCTTCGCGGCTCCGGATGAAGATCAGGACACTCTTGCCCGCGAACGTGCCGAATCGGTCAGGGAGATGCTTATGGGTCGTTTCGACGTGAATCCCGGCCGTATTACCGCAGAGGCTGGCCAGAAAGCCTCTGCCACCGGTCAGGTCCGCATCTTTGTGGAGTAAATGCTCTGACAATTATTTGCGATTGGGTGGGGCATTCATTATATTTGTTTTTTGATTGACAGCGTAGGCTCGCATGGTGTTTTCTCTTAAGATGAACGGACAGTTGCTGCGGCTTGACAGGCCGCGGGTGATGGGTATTGTCAATGTGACGCCCGATTCGTTCTATGCCGGCAGCCGTTGCGAGCAAGTCCCCGCTTTGATGATGCGGGTGGGGGAGATGATTGCCGAAGGCGCTGATATCCTGGATATCGGCGCTTGTTCGACCCGTCCGGGCAGCGACAGCGTGTCGGAGAAAGAGGAACTCTCGCGCCTGATGCCGGCCCTGGAAGCCATCCGCAAGTCTTATCCCGAAGTGCTTTTGTCGGTCGATACCTTCCGTGCCGAAGTGGCCCGTCGCGCCGTTGAGGAGTTTGGGGTGGCCATGATCAACGACATTTCCGGTGGCGACATGGACAGCCGTATGTTCGAAACGGCGGCCCGCTGCCAGGTGCCCTATGTGCTCTCGCATATCCAGGGCCGTCCCAAGGACATGCAGCAAGCGCCCGTCTATGACGACCTGATGACAGACATCTGCCGCTATCTGGCCGAGCGTGTCCAGCGCTTGCGCGCCCTGGGCCTGAACGACATCGTGGTGGATCCGGGCTTCGGCTTCGGCAAAACCCTGGCGCAGAACTACGAGCTGCTGCGCCGCCTGCCCGATCTCTCGCTGCTGGGGGCTCCGCTCATGGTGGGCCTGTCGCGCAAATCGATGATCTGCCGCTTGCTCGACGTGCAGCCCGAAGAGGCGCTCAACGGCACCACGGTGCTCAATGCCTTGGCCCTCAAGGGTGGGGCGCATATCCTGCGCGTGCACGATGTGGCACCGGCAGTGCAGTGTGTCAAATTGTATATGGCTTATCAAAACATAGATTCATGCTTCCCAACCTGTTGAACATACTCGACATCTTCCTGGTGTCGCTGCTTTTGTACGGTGTTTACAAGCTGATGAAGAACTCGGGCGCCCTGAACATCTTTATCGGCGTGCTTTCTTTCCTGGCCCTTTGGGTGCTGGTTTCGTACGTGTTGAAACTCAAGATGCTGGGCGGCCTGCTCGATAAATTTGTGAGCGTGGGTGCCATTGCGCTGATCGTACTCTTCCAAAACGAGATACGTCGCTTTTTCGTGATGCTGGGCTCCCGGCGGCAATGGAACAGTTTCGTGTCGCTCTTCTCGCCCAAGCAGGCGGAGCGCTCGTCCAAGCAGTATATCGTCCAGATGGTGCTGGCATGCAAGAACATGGCCGAGAGCAAGACGGGTGCGCTGATTGTCATCGAGCAGAATGTGAGCCTGGATTCCTATGTGCTGACGGGTGAGCGCATCGATGCGGTGATCAGTGCCCGCCTCATCGAGAACATCTTTTTCAAGAATACGCCCCTGCACGACGGGGCCGTGATTGTGAGCAACGACAGAGTCGTGGCGGCAGCCTGCATCCTGCCCGTTTCGTCCAGTACGGACATTCCAGGACATTACGGCCTGCGTCACCGTTCGGCCCTGGGCATTTCCCAGCAGAGCGACGCCATCGCCGTGGTCGTGTCTGAGGAAACCGGGCAGATCGCCCTGGCCCACAACGGCACGATACTGGGCAATCTGACCACCACTGAGCTGGAACGCCGGCTCGATGAACTGATCGTGCAGAAAAAGGAACTGCGCGAGGAGCGTCCTGCCCGCCGTCTGCGCCGCCGGGGCTCGTCGGACGGCTCCCGTTCCAAGCAGAAGGCTTAGCGCTCCGGCTCCTTGACAATCGAAAGATATGGAAACTAAAATACTTGTAGAATTATGACCCTGTTTGAACAAATGCGTTCCCGTGCACAGGCTTTGCCGCAGAAGATTGTGCTGCCCGAAGGAACGGAAATCAGAACCCTGAAAGCGGCCAACCAGATACTGGTGGACGGTGTTGCGGAAATCATTCTGGTCGGCGATCCGGCCGAAATCAAAGCCTTGGCCAAGGAAAACGGCCTGGCCGGCATCGACAAGGCAACCATCGTCGATCCCAAGGACCATGCCAAGAAAGAGGCTTATACCCAGTTGCTGTTTGAATTGCGCAAGAACAAGGGTATGACCATCGAAGAGGCCCGCTGCAAAGTGGAGGATCCGCTCTATCTGGCCTGTCTGATGATCAAGAGCGGCGATGCCGACGGCGAAGTGGGCGGTGCCCGCAACTCGACGGGCAATGTGCTGCGTCCTGCTTTCCAGATTGTCAAGACCCTGCCGGGCATCTCGGTCGTGTCGGGTGCTTTTTTGATGTTCCTGCAAACCAAGCAATACGGCTGCGACGGCCTGATGGTCTTCGCCGACTGCGCCGTCACGCCCAATCCCACGGCTCCCGAACTGGCCCAGATCGCTGTTTCGACGGCTGCCACGGCTCGCAGTCTCGCCGGCTTCGAGCCCCAGATTGCCATGCTGAGTTTCTCGACCAAGGGCAGTGCCAAGCATGAGATGGTCGATAAGGTGGTTGAAGCCACCCGTCTGGCCCATGAAATGGCGCCCGAACTGAAGATCGACGGTGAACTGCAGGCCGATGCCGCCCTGGTGGCCTCCGTGGCTGCATCCAAGGCTCCGGGCAGCCAGATCGCCGGTCATGCCAACGTGCTGGTGTTCCCGACCCTGGAAGCCGGCAACATCGCCTACAAACTGGTCCAGCGCCTGGGCAATGCCGAAGCCATCGGCCCGATCCTCCAGGGTATGGCCGCTCCCATCAACGACCTGTCGCGCGGCTGCTCGGTCGACGATGTGTATAAAATGATAGTCATCACATGTAATCAAGCAATAGGAATTAAAAGAAAATGAGGGTATTAGTATTGAATTGCGGCAGCTCGTCGATCAAGTACAAGCTGTATGACATGGAAACCCGCCAGGCTTTGGCCCAAGGGGGTATAGAAAAAATCGGTCTGCCGGCCTCTTTCCTGAAACTGACCGCTCCTTCGGGAGAAAAGGTCGTCATCGAACACCTGTTTCCCGACCATACCGTTGGCATCGAGTTTATTTTCGATATCCTGACCAAGGGTGAATATGCCTGCATCTCCTCGCTGCACGACATCGACGCCGTAGGTCACCGGGTGGTGCACGGCGGAGAGAAGTTCAATGCCAGTATGCTCATCACGCCCGAAGTCATCGACAACATCGTCGCCTGCTCCGATCTGGCTCCGCTGCACAATCCGGCCAACCTGCTGGGTATCGAGGCGGTGTCGAAGATCGCTCCACAGATGCCCCAGGTGGCTGTCTTCGACACGGCGTTCCATCAGACCATGCCTCCCAAGGCCTACATGTACGGCCTTCCCTACGAATACTACCAGAAGTATGCCGTACGCCGCTACGGCTTCCACGGCACCAGCCACCGCTACGTGTCGCGCAAGGCCTGCGAAGTGCTGGGACTGGATTATGAACACACGCGCATCGTGACGGCCCACATCGGCAACGGCGGTTCGCTGGCGGCCATCAAGGACGGCAAGTGCATCGACACGACCATGGGCCTGACTCCCCTGGAGGGCCTGCTGATGGGCACCCGCTCGGGCGACATCGATGCCGGTGCAGTGCTTTATCTCATGGACAAGGAGCACCTTACGACCAAGCAAATCAACGATATTCTCAACAAGAAGATCGGCCTGATGGGCGTGTCGGGGGTGTCGTCCGACATGCGCGAGCTGGTTTCGGCCTCGGAGGCCGGCAGTGCCCGCGCCACGCTGGCCATGGACATGTATCACTACCGTGTCAAGAAATATATCGGCGCTTTCGCGGCTGCCATGGGCGGTCTGGACCTGCTGGTGCTCACCGGCGGTATCGGCGAGAACCAGGTCTATGCCCGCGCTGAAATCTGTTCCGGCCTGGAGTTTCTGGGCATCAAAGTGGACCACGACGCCAACGCACGCGTGCACGGCGGCGACACGGCCGTGATCACGACGGCCGATTCCACGACGAAGGTCATCGTTCTTCCCACCGACGAGGAGTGGATGATCGCCTACGATACGGTGAACTGCGTGAAATAGTCTCTCGCTGTATCAATCAAAGCGCCCCGGCCTTGTCAGGTTGGGGCGCTGTTTTTTATGGCTGGATCGAAAGCTGTCGGTCAGCGTTGTTTCTGTCCGCCCGGCAGGTCGTAGGAGCGGACCACCATGTTGCCTTTTTTGTTGCTCTCGGTCACCCGGACGGTGAGGACATCCGCCTCGGGGTAGTAGAGCATGCTGGCCAGCGGAAACGACAGCGTGACGCTGGCCAGGTCGGTGCCTGTGCCGTCGCCCACTGCGTAGTGGCGCAACTCGACGGTAAGCGTATTGTGGCTGAAGCCCTGGTTTACCAGCCGGAAACGATGGTGTTCGGGATGATCCTGGCAGTTGTAGTTGAGCGCCACGTTCAAGAATCCTCCGCCCAGCCAGAAACGGTCGATGGTGACGGCTTCCTGGGGTTGGATCATGAGCCAGGGCTCGACATTCCACATGAGCGGAATGATCTGTATGGGAAAGACATCCACCAGTTTGGCATACCACGATACGCTGTCGAGCGAGGAGCGGTTGGCCGTGATGGAGTAGTGCAGCTTGTAGCGCTTGCCGGTCTCAAAGACGTAGTCGCAGTCTTCGGGATAGATCTTTTGGCCGTTGTCCAGTAGCAGGTGTATTCGGTCCTGGCGGTCGGCGTGGGCCACCCCCAGGTCGATCTGGAAGTCGTCGCTGACCTGGTAGAGGTCGGGGCTGCAGGCACCCAGGCACAGCAGCGTGCCCAGGGCAAGTATCAGCAGGATGCGCTTACTTGAGTGCATAGACGAAGGTATGGGTGTAATGCTGATCGAGTTTGTATCCAAACCGGACAAAGACCGTGTCCTGGCCGGCGAATTCGGCCTTGAGCCCGCGCAGGTCGAAGCTGGTGACCTGTTCCTGCACGTAGTAGGGCGAAATGGACGGGGTGTTGTGTTTCAGCTCCAGGGTGACAAGCGGCCACTGACCGGTTTGGATCTGGTCTTTTTCCTTGACCCTGACCAGCTCGAATTTCTGGGCTGTTTCGGCCGAGGATACATAGTTGGTGAACAAGACGTTCATGTAGTCGTGGCCGATCCAGGCCGAATACAGGTCGTTGAGCGGCTGGTTGTAGATCGTGTCGCGGTCGGTGGTCTCGAACACTGTGAGCCCCTGCACGAGCACTTCCTTGTAGGCGGTCACCGTGACATTCCATTCGGGCAGGTCCATGTCGTCCTTGGTGTAGAAATACAGCAGGATGCGCCCGCCGTTCTTGACGCTGTCGGTCCAATAGAGGCCTTCTTGCGGATTGAGTTTCACACCGATGTCGGAGGTGAAATACTCGAGAACGCCGTCGGTGGAGTGCACCGTGGCCATGGTCTGCAGGTAGGCAGGATACTCTTCCCTGCCGTTGCAGGCGAACAGCAACATGGCTGTCAGAGCGATCAGACCGGTTTTGAAAAGACTTTTCATATCGTTGTTTTATTGTAATTGATCAATGGGTTGGCATACATTTCCAGCAGTTTTTCCCTGAGGAAGCCGCTGTCTTTCTCTGAGTCGGGCAGGTCGATGCGCGCCACCTGCCGCTCGATGTATTCTTCGAAGAGACGCTTCTCTTCGGACGGGCAGGGCGCCTTTTCTGCCATGACGGCCAGGTCTTCGTGTCCGGGTAGGCGGCTGAGCAGTTCCAGGGCGGCATGATTGCCCGGATAGAGCCGGTAGCCGGCGTGGATTTCCCGGTCGAGCAGGGCCGTGACCTGTTCCAGCAACTCGTTCCTGGGCAACTGGCCGTCCAGTTGGAGCAGTGCCTTGTCCAGGCAGGGGCTGGCATGGTAGTGGACCCGTCCCTTGGCGCCCATGATGCCGGTGGTCATGCTCAAAAGATCGTCCTCCGGCTTTTTGTGGAAGTCGGGACGGTCTCGCTTGAGCTGTAGCTCCTTGGCTTTCAGGTAGTCGCAGGGATCGTATTCGTACGAAATGCTCAGCGCTACCGGATTCAAAGATGCCAAATCGTTCAAAATGTTACCACTACCGCTCATTATTAACATTTTTATAATACTTTTCTGCGTGCGGTCGTCGGACGTCTTGGCCCGCCCTTCGCGCTGGGCCAGCCAAATGGATTGTCCCCGCTGGCAGATGCTGTCGCGGATATAGGCCGACAACTGCCGGGAGGCAGTCATCTGCTCCTTGATCGACAGGCCGCGGCGCACGATGAAGCATTTGCTCAGTCGCACCAGGTCGGCTATCCAGGGCTGGATGAGCAGATTGTCGCCGATGGCCGTCTCGCTGGGCTCCATGCCGACGCCGCAAAGCAGGTGGTTGAGCTGGATGGAGTCCATGATGATGTCGCGGTGGTTGGAGATGAACAGGTAGCCGCGGCTCTTGTCGAGCTTGTCCAGCCCGTCCTGGCTCAGATTGTTGGTGCCTATGGCGCTGAGTTGTCCCAGCAGGGGAATGATGAACGCCTGCTGGAAGGCTTGCAGCGTGGGCAGGCTGAGGGCCTGTTCGCGCAATTGCGCAGCATCCTTCACAAAGGGGACCCGGGGCAGCAGCGACAGGAAGTGGGGCTGGTTCCACAGCCGTGACATGGCGGCCTGGTAGTCGGCTTGGCGATAGGATCGTATGTCGTCGAAGGCGTCCATAATGACTTATTTGAGTATGTCGGTGATGATCTCGTCCATGACATCGCCCATGTCCTGGCCGTTGGCGCGGACTTCCTGGGGAATGAAGCTGGTGGCCGTCATGCCCGGGGTGGTGTTGACTTCGAGCAGGTAGATGCCGTCGCGGCAGATGATGTAGTCGGCCCGGATGATGCCCTGGCAGCCGATCAGGTCGTAGATGCGCGACGTGGTGGCCTGGATTTCGTCCCTTACGGCGTCGGGGATGCGGGCGGGGGTGATCTCTTCCACCTCGCCGTTGTATTTGGCGTCGTAGTCGAAGAATTCATTGTGGCTCACCACCTCGGTCAGGGGCAGGCATACGGTGCGCCGGGCGGTCTTGTAGCAGCCGCTGGTCACCTCGGTGCCTTCGAGGAAGGCTTCCACGATGACTTCGGGTCCTTCGCGGAAGGCGATGTCCACGGCTTCTTTCAACTGCCCGGCCTCCTTGACCTTTGTCGTGCCGAAGCTGGAACCGCCTACGTTCGACTTGACAAAGCAGGGCATGCCGCAGATGCGGAGGATCTCCTGTTTGTTGAAGTCTTCGGGCCGCTTGAGCAGGATGCTGCGGGCGGTGCGGACGCCGAAGGCGCCCAGGTAGTGGTTGCAGGTGTATTTGTCGAAGGTGAGGGCGGCGGCCAGTACGTTGCAGCACTGGTAGGGCAGGCCGATCAGGTCGAAATAGCCTTGCAGGATGCCGTTCTCGCCCGGTGTGCCGTGGATGGTGATCCAGGCAAGGTCGAAACAGATCTTTTCCCCTTGCCACGTGAAGCTGAAATCGTTGCGGTCTATGGGCACGCGCACCTGGCTGTCGATCCCCTCGGGGCAGGCCTGCCAGTCGTGGCCGTGGAGGATGACGATCCAGACCTGGTATTTCTGATGGTCTATAAAGGAATACAGTCCCCTGGCACTTTTCAGGGAAACTTCATATTCGGAGGAATCGCCTCCGGCTACAATGGCTATTTTCTTCATAATATGGTTTGTTCTATTTCTTGTTTGCGGCTTGGCGCCGCGTTTGCCGTTCAATCTTCCTGTTGGAGTATTTCATCGCGCGAGGCGGTGTATTTGCGCCATTTCTCTATCAACTGCGCCATGTCGTCGGGCAGGGGGCTGTCGAAGAACAGTTCGCGGCCGGTGACTGGATGGACGAAGCCCAGCGTCTTGGCGTGCAGGGCCTGACGGGGGCAGGTGCTGAAGCAGTTGTCGATAAATTGGCGGTATTTGGAAAAGCGGGTCCCCTTGAGTATCTCGTCGCCGCCGTAGCGGGCGTCGTTGAACAGGGGATGGCCCAGATGTTTCATGTGGACGCGGATCTGGTGGGTGCGGCCCGTCTCCAGCCGGCATTCGACCAGGGTGACATAGCCGAAGCGCTCGAGCACGCGGTAGTTGGTCACGGCCGGCTTGCTGCCTTCGTCGCCTTCGGGATAGACGGTCATCTGCAGACGGTCGCGCCGGCTGCGTCCGATGGGGCAATCGACCCGGCCCGAATCTTCCTGGAAATTGCCCCAGACCAGTGCCTGATAGGCCCGCTGGGTGGTCTTGTTGAAGAACTGGGCGGCCAGATGGGCCTTGGCTTGCGGGTTTTTGGCAATGACCAACAGCCCGGAGGTGTCCTTGTCGATGCGATGGACCAGCCCGGGACGGGGATCGTCGGCCGGAAACTCCGGGTGCTCCCTGAAATGCCACACCAGGGCGTTGACCAGGGTGCCGGTGAAGTTGCCGTGGCCGGGATGCACCACCATGCCGGCCGGCTTGTTGACCACCATCAGGTCGTTGTCTTCGTAAACGATGTCCAGGGGAATGTCTTCGGGCAGCACTTCGGTCTCGGCCGGCCGGTAGCCCACCATGACGCTGATCTCGTCGCCGGGCTTGACCCGGTAGTTGGACTTGACGGCCGTGCCGCCCACCAGGATCATGTCGTTGTCGGCGGCCTCCTGGATGCGGCTGCGGGAGACATTGGCGATATGGGCGACCAGGAACTTGTCGATGCGCAGCAGGGTCTGGCCGGGGTCGGCCGTGAAGTGCCACTGCTCGTAGCGCTCTTTCTCCTCTTGGAAAACGTCCTCTTCGGAGAAATCATCCGTTTGCCAGTCGCTCGGGGAACTCATAGCTAATTGGCGGGCAGGGACGGAGTGTCGGGAGTCTCGCCCAGCAATAGGTCGGGATTGCGGCTCATCCACAGATCGATGCGCTTGCCTACCGGGTAGAAGGTGCCGGCGGCGGGCTCCTGGCGATAGACGAAGTATTTGGCCGACTCTTTGTCGTTGGCCGGCGTCACGTCGTAGTTGACCTTGCCGATGTTGACGCTGTAGCTGTGGGCTATCAGGAAGACGGAGTCCATTTTCTTGCCGATGAAGTCGGGGATCCTGATCTGGTCGGTGCTGCGCCCGTGGCCGACGACAAGGTCGAGGCGGGTGCCGACGGGCAGGGTGGTGCCGGCCTGTATGCTGGTGCCCTGGTATTGGATGTCAAGCACCAGGTTGCGGTATTCCGAAGGAACGAAGATGATGTTGCCCACCGTAAAGCCGACGGCCTCCAGGGTGGCTGTGGCCTGGCGCTGGGAGAAGTCCTTGACAAAGGGAACCGGCAGGTATTTTTCTTCCTGGGCGTTGATGGTGAGGAAGACGATGCGGTTCACCTTGACCTTGGCCTGGGCCAGGGGGCGCTGTTCGAGCACCACGCCGGCGGGCTGGCTGCTGTCGTGGATGGAATCGACCACTTCGAAGCGGAGTTGGCGGGCCTGCAGGGCGGCCGTGGCCTCGTCCAGGGAGAGGGTGGTGACATCGGGCACGAGGATGGCCTGGTTGTGGTGGGTGTAGTGACGCAGCCAGATTTCCAAACCGAGGATGATCAGAAAGGACAAAATGGCGAATATCAGTAAGTTGATCAGGATTTTTTTGGAGGAAGCTTTCATGCTCATGACTTGGCTGGTTCTTGATAAAGTGCTGTGGCGGACCGGGCCCGACAACCTTACAAAGTTAGGTACATTATTGGAATAATGCAACAAAAAAAGCCCGACATGAAGTCGAGCTTGCTTTGTTTACAGCCGAGTAGGAATCAACCCTTGATGCGTTCTTCGTCGGATACTGTCAATTTCTTTCTGCCGTGTGCACGACGGCTGGCCAATACGCGACGACCGTTGGCGGAAGCCATTCTGGCGCGGAAACCATGCTTGTTGGCTCTTTTTCTGTTGGAGGGCTGGAATGTTCTCTTCATAATCTCTCTTCGTTCGATTATAGGATGCGTTCGGCTTGCGCCGCATCTCATCTTCTAATCTCGTTATTACTATTTTTGTTGTTTCGTTTTTTGCGGACGCAAAGGTAGTCCTTTTTTTTATTCCGTCAAACTCCTGCGTGAAATTTTTTGCAGATGTGGAA
>JAGDCW010000064.1 GCA_017958305.1 Bacteroidales bacterium
AAGAACGCCGGCTTGTTCTACAAGTTCCGCACCCGCAGCCAGGATGCTCCTGAAAAGGTGTCGCCCGAGCGTATCGTGGTGAACGACGCCATCGTCGATACCAGTGGCATAGAGGTGGATGTCTATCATCTGGAGCGCTTTATCCCGGTTTTCTCCTACAAGATGTTCCAGACCAAGCTGATCAACGCCAAACAGAACTACGAGTACTTCTTCGGCGACGGCACGTGGCACGGCGACGGCGGCTTCAATGTGTCGGACGCTTCCGTGCAGGAATACGAGATCATCGCCAAGAACGGCTATCTGTATCTGGTCGATCGGGTGGTCACTCCTTTGGAGACCATCCACCGCGAGCTGGAAAACAACCCTCAGTATTCGCAATACCTGAAGCTCTACGACCAGTATGCCTACTACGACATCGACGAGGAGCAGACCTCCCTGTTCGGCGGCGGCACGACCACTTACTATCACCGGCTTTACGAGCAGGGCAGTTTCAACATCCCCAATATCTCCAGCGAATGGCCGGTGAGCAGTTACACCTCCATGTCGGCCCTCTCGCGTCAGGCTACGACGGTCTTCGCCCCGACCAATGCGGCTTTCGACGAGTTCTACCAGTCGTATTGGGGCGACGAGGAGACAGGCTATCCGACGGCCGTCAGCTACGATTCCATCTCGTCCGACGCCATCGGCTATCTGCTGTCTAACTCGTTCTATACGGGCGGGCTGGCCTTTCCCGAAGAAATCACCCGGGGCGACATTGAGAACGCCTACACCAAAACGGTGATCAATTTTGATGTGGACGCCGTGCCCCAGGCCAACCGCAAGATCTGCGTGAACGGTGCGCTCTACGGCCAGAGCATCCTCACCCCGCCGGCCGTGTTCGGCTCGGTGACCGGCCCGGCCTACAAATACAAGAAATACGGCATCTTCCTGAAAATGCTCACCACGGCCAACCTCCAGGCCACCCTTACCTCGGACGCCGTCAATTTTATCATGCTCTATCCCTCGAACGCCCAGTTCGAAGCCAACAACATTTGGTACAATGCCGACGAGGACCGCATCAAAAGCGGCATCCCCGGCTCGACCACCTCGACCAATGTGGGTTCGGGGGCCCAGTCCAAGATGGTGAATGCCCATCTGGTGAGCCTGCCCGGCGCTGCCGAGCAACTGCCCGGCTCCGGACTGAAGGTATATCGTACGCTTTCGACCGACTACAAGCTCTACTGGTATGTGAAGGACGGCAAGATCACCAACAGCCTCAAGTACAACCGGCTGATCCGCTATGCCGGCAACATGGACATCGTCAAGGACTCGGTCTATACGGATTTCGAGGAGTTGCTGTTTCGTGGCCAGCCCTGGTCGAACGGCCATTGCTACGAGTATGACACCCAGAAGGGGCGCTTCCTGCTGGAAGGTACCAACGAAAACGCCATCTATGCCAAGTTCGTTCCTATGATGTATGCCCACCGCAACGATGACAACACCTTGTTCCAGGGATTCATCCAGGTGCTGCTGAAGGCCGGGCTCATTGATGAGCAAGCCCAATCGATGAATTACATGACCGAGAACTGTCTGATGCTGGTGCCGGTGACATCGGCTGTCAAAACGGCCATCGTCGGCGGCAAGTTCCCCTTCCTGTCGGTGCCCGACGGTACGGCGGTCGATGACGCGGCCTTCTGGACCAAGGTCGTCGCCCCGGCCGATGCCACGCCGGCTCAGGACAGCCTGCAGCACTACCTGCTGGAATACTTCCTGCCCGAAAGCACCATGCCGGTGACCGACTATCCCTACCCGGGCTGGGGCGCCGACACCGAGGCCGACGGTGGCATCTCGAGCATCGCCGATTTGACCACCACGCCCACCAAGAGTGCCTACATCCACATCTACGACCGCGGCACCAAGCTGACGGCCAAAGTGCAAGGCATGACCGAAGAAATCGATTTTTATGGAGAATATGACTACCTGCCTTTTGTCTATGATGACGGCTGCGTGCAGTTCATCAACGGCATTTTCGAAGACAAGTGGCCTCATTGACAACATCGCAAAACCGAACTGAGATGAACAAGAAGCTTAGCAAAACCGGGTGGATGCTTGTGATGTCGCTGATGAGTGTCACAGCCTTTGCCCAAAACGTACTGACCGGTACCGTCTATGAAATCTTCGACGGTAAAAAAGAGCCTTGTATCGGGGTCAACGTGGCGGTCCTCAATACCGACAACCGTCTGGTGACGGGCGTCACCACCGACTATTCGGGCCACTATTCGCTGCGTATCCCGGCAACGGAGGGCTACACCCTGCTGTATTCCTTCATCGGCATGAAGCCGCAGCGCATCCCCTACACGGGCCAGAAGGTGCAGGATGTGACCATGGAGGAAGATTCCAAGACCCTGGCCGATGTGGAGATCGCCGCCGAGCGCACCTACCGCTCCGAACTGGGCGTTTCGGAACGCGCCTTCACCGGGGCCAGCCAGCGCATCAAGATGGACGATGTCATGGAAGCCTTGCCCGTGAACTCGGTCGAGGAAGCCCTTCAGGGCCAGCTGGCCGGTGTGGATATCCTTACCAGCGGCGACCCGGGCGCCAAGGGTTCGATCCGTATCCGCGGCACGGCCACGCTCAACTCCAACGCCGATCCGCTCATCATTATCGACGGAGTGCCCTACAACACCGACATCGACGACGATTTCGACTTTTCGACGGCCAGCACCGAGGACTTTGCCGACATGCTGGCGCTGAACCCCAGCGACATTGAGGACATCCAGGTGCTGAAAGACGCTGCCTCGACCGCCCTCTATGGCACGAAGGGCGCCAACGGCGTACTGATGATCACCACCAAGAAGGGTGTCAAGGGCAAACCGCGTTTCATCTTCAGCCACAAATCGACCGTCAAGATGGAGCCGCCCACCATCCCCATGCTCACGGGCGACGAATACACGGCCTATATGCAGGATGCCATCTGGAACACGGCCAACGCCCGCGGCCTGGATGCCTCGGCCGACCTGCTCAACATGCTCTTCAGCGAGAAATCCTACGCCATCGGCTACCAGCCCGACTGGAGCTATTTCGACGAGTACAACACCAACACCGACTGGCTGGCCGCCATCAAGAAGAACGCCTATTCGATGGATAACAACTTCTCCATGTCGGGCGGCGGTGAAAAGGCCACCTACCGTTTCTCGCTGGGTTGGACCGACGAGAAGGGTACGACCCGCAACTATGACCTCTCGCGTCTGACGTCCTCCCTGCGTATCGGCTACAACTTCTCCGACCGCATGAATGTCAACGCCGACTTCTCCTACTCCGACTCCCATGCCGACCAGGCCTACATGGCCAGCGGCAGCCTGCGTAGCGAAGCCCTGCGCAAGATGCCCAACAAGTCGCCCTATTACATCGACGACCGCACGGGCCTGCCCACGGACATCTATTTCACCTACCAGGACGCCAACGAGTTCCAGGGAGCCTACAGCGGCTCGTCCAACTTCCATCCCATCGCGATGGTCAACGACAGCTACAACAACACCAACACCAAGGAGGAGAAAATCACCATCAGCCCCTCCTATACCATCATTCGCGACGCGAACAAGAATCCCTTGCTGCGCTACCAGGGCTATGTGTCGATGCGCTTCAACACGGTCAAAGGCCGTCAGTTCCTGCCCCAGGAAGCCACAGGGGTGGACATCGAGAACACGGCATCGAACTACAGCTACGACGGCTACAGCAACAACTTCACCCTTCAGTCGGAGACCAAGCTGCTCTACAACCAGAGTTTTGCCGACAACATACACGATGTGGTGGGTGCCTTTATTTGGCGCACAGCCCAGTCGGCCTCGTCGAAATATGCCAGCGAGGTCTATGGCGTGGCGGCCCAAGGTATGGCCGATCCTGTGACGGGCGGCACGGTGCACAGCGGATCGCTGGGTTCGAGCAGCAGCCAGGCACGCACCCTGTCGGGCCTGACCAACCTCAACTACACCTACATGCGCTGGGCCACGGTCAACGCCACCTGGAACTACGAAGGCAACTCGGCCCTGAGCCGCGACCACCGCTGGGCACTGTTCCAGTCGTACGGTCTGGCCTTCAATCTGCAAGACTTCGAGCCGGTGCAGCTCTACACCTCCGACTACCTGACCCAGGCCAAACTGCGCGTGAGCTGGGGCCAGGCCGGCAAGTCGCCCTCGGGCACCTCGCCCTATGTGGGCACCTATACGGCCCTGACCGAGAAATACGGCACCATCATCCCGGTGGTTCCCGAGAAGATGCAGCTCAACCACCTCAAGTGGGAGACCTCCGAGGAATGGGACATCGGTATGGACCTGGGCTTCCTGGAAGACCGCGTCAAGATGACCTTCGACTACTATAACAAGGTGACGCGCGACCTTTTGCAGCGCAGCGTCAAGGTGGCCAGCACCTCGGCCTTCTCCTCGCTGGCCTGGACCAACTCCGGCTCGCTGCAGAACCAGGGTTGGGAGTACCGCATCGATTGGCGCATCTACGAAGACAAGGACTGGCGCACATGGATGGACTTCAACATCAACCGCAATGTGAACAAGATCCTCCAGCTGCCCGAAAACCTGGCCGTAGAAAACTACACCTTCGCCAACGGCCGCTATGCCTCGAAACTTTTGGAAGGCACGCCCGTGGGCTCCTTCTTCGGTTTCCGCTACAACGGTGTCTATCAGAGCCTGGAGGATACTTATGCCCGCGATGAGGAGGGCAATGTGATGCGCGACCTGTCGGGCCGGGCCATTGTCATGAAGAACGGCACCTACACCTGCTATCCTGGTGATGCCAAGTATCAGGACATCAACTACGACGGCACGATCGACGAGAACGATATTGTCTATATCGGCAACTGCAACCCCTTGGTCACGGGCGGTGCCGGTCTGAACGTGAAATACCGCGACTGGACGCTCACCAGCCGTTTCCACTACCGTATCGGACAGAAGATCATCAACACGGCCCGCATGAACAACGAGGCCATGTTCAACACCGACAACCAGAGCAAGGCGGTGCTGCGCCGCTGGCGTGCCCAGGGCGATGATACTGACATCCCGCGCGCGCTCTACCGCTACGGCCTGAACTATCTGGGCAGCGACCGTTTCGTGGAGGACTGCTCCTACATCCGTCTGCAGACCGTCTCGCTCACCTGGCGCATTCCGAAAAACTATGTGCAGCAGATCGGAGCCAGCAGCGCCTCGGCTTTCGTCACGGCCTACGACCTCTTTACGCTGACCAACTACAAGGGCCAGGATCCCGAGGTGACCCTGCCTTCGTCGGTGACCGCGCTGGCTCAGGACAACTCCTCGACGCCTCGCAGCCGTCGTTTCTCTATGGGTATCACGCTAAATTTCTAAGGATATGAAGAAACTGATATATTTCCTGATGGTTTTTGCCCTGCTCACCGTCTCGACCGGCTGTTCGGGCTTTCTGGATGTGATGCCGGAGAACTCGCAGGTGGCCGACGACTATTGGCAGACCGAGGCCGATGTGGAGAACGTGCTCATCGGCGGCTACCACTACCTGCGCACCACGGTGGTGCCCTACCTGATCCCCTGGGGCGAATGCCGTGCCGGACTGGTCTATAACGCCAAGTCGAACAACCGCTTGCAAAACTGGCAGATGCAGGCCTCGAGCACTTCGTTGTGCAACTGGAGCACCTTCTACCAGATCATCAATGTGGCCAACACGGTGCTGGCCCGGGCCGACGAGGCCTGCCAGCGCGACGAGACCTACAGCGAGTCGGCCCGCAACAGCCACTACACGGAAGCCTATTTCCTGCGCGCGCTGTCGTATTTCTACCTGGTGCGCAATTTCCGCGATGTGCCCCTGGCCCTGGAAGCCTACCGCGACGACAACATCCAGATCAACCTGCCCAAGACGGGCGAGGACACGGTGATCATGCAGATCAAGCGCGACATCTTGTCGGCCCTGCAGCTGGGCGCCGCCAAGGAGTCCTTTTCCACCACCTGGGAGACCAAGGGCCGTGCCACCAAGTGGGCCCTCTATGCCCTGATGGCCGATGTCTGCCTCTGGCACGGCGACTACCAGGAAGCCATCGACTACTGCGATGCCCTGCTCAATGCCGACAACGTGAAGGCGCCGGCCCTGCTGTCGAGTCCGAGCCGTTCGGTCTATATGTCCATCTTCAATCCGGGCAACTCGGTCGAGTCGATCTTCGAGATCCAGTGGAACTATGAGGAAGGGCAGACCAACGACCTGCCGCGCCTCTTCGACGATGCCGACGAGAATGCCACCTATGCCGTGTCGCAGGCCGCCTGCAACGATATCGTCAAGGAATATGTCGCCATAGTCGGCGACGACGGCACGCTGGTCAATCGCGAGTCGGCCCGTACCTGGCACGCCTCTTTCTATCCGGGCGGCACGAACGGCATGTCGCTGGGCATGACCAAGGGCTATGTATGGAAGTATGTCGGTTCGACCACCGAAGACAAGAAACGTACCACTACTTACTACGACCCCAACTTCATCCTCTATCGCATGGCCGAGATCCTTCTGATCAAGGCGGAAGCCCTGCTGCTGGTCGATGGGGCGGAGCCTTCGGCAACCCACCGCGACGAGGCCATCGCCCTGCTGTGCCGCCTGCGTGAGCGCGCCGGCTATCTGCCCGCCGAACTGGACGACTACACGCTCACGGCCCAGACCATGGGCCAGGGCCAACTGCTCGAATTGGTGCTGGACGAACGCAAGCTGGAGTTGCTGGGCGAAGGCAAGATCTGGTACGATTTCCTGCGTATGGGCCGTCGCAACGACAACCAGTACAAGGAAAGCCTGCTCACCGAGCAGGTGGTCAAGTACAACGCCTCGGCCAGCGAGTCGTGGCTGCGCTCGGTGCTCAATTCCGACAACGCCATGTTCCTGCCCATCATGGACAACGAAATCGA
>JAGDCW010000011.1 GCA_017958305.1 Bacteroidales bacterium
AGATAGTTCTTCTCCTGGGCGGAAAGACAGAGTGCGCAGAGGCACAGAAGGAAGGTTGCAAGACGTTTCATATCATTTTATTTTGGTCATGGGCAGCAAAAGTAATTATTTTTCTGTACTTTTGCGCGATTTTTGAAGGTTATAAATTATTTGGGACAAATCGCCCCGCAGAAAAAGAAAGAAAATTTATGCAAGCTCCATTTGTCAAGACCATTGACTTGGGTGATGGCAGAACCATTACCCTGGAAAACGGAAAGTTGGCCAAGCAGGCCGATGGTTCCGTCATGTTGCGCATGAACAACATTGTTTTGCTCGCAACCGTATGTTCGGCCCAAGAGGTCACTCCCGGCACGGATTTTATGCCGTTGACGGTAGAGTATAAAGAGAAATTTGCCGCTGCCGGACGTTTCCCCGGCGGTTTCACCCGCAGAGAAGGCCGCGCCTCCGATTATGAAATCCTGACTTCGCGTCTGGTGGACCGTGCCCTTCGTCCGCTGTTCCCCGATAACTACCATGCCGACACCATCGTACAGGTCACCCTGTACTCGGCCGACGACAATTGCGACGGCGACATGCCCGATGCACTGGCCGGTCTGGCTGCCTCGGCTGCCCTGGCATGCTCGGACATCCCCTTCAACGGTCCTATCTCCGAGGTCCGCGTGGCCCGTATCAACGGCCAATTCAAAATCAACCCGACTTCGGCCGAGTTGCGTACAGCCGATATGGACATCATGGTCGGTGCCACCATCGACAACATCATGATGGTCGAAGGTGAAATGCAGGAAGTGCAGGAAGCCGATCTGCTCGAAGCCCTCAAGGTGGCCCATCAGGCCATCAAGGTGCAGTGCCAGGCTCAGATCGAACTGGCCGAAATGGCCGGCAAGACCGTCAAGCGTGAGTATTGCCACGAAGTGAACGACGAGGACCTGCGTCGCGATGTCCGCGAGAAGACCTACGACAAGGCTTATGCCTGCGCCGCTTCTTGCAATACCGACAAGCATTCCCGCGAAGCCAACTTCAAAGCCATCATGGACGAATATCTGGCCACGATGACCGAAGAAGAGCAGGAAGAAAAAGCCGAAATGGTGGGTCGCTACTACCACGATGTCGAACGCGATGCCATTCGCCGCTGTGTGCTGGACGAAGGCAAGCGTCTGGACGGCCGCAAGACCAACGAAATCCGCCCCATCTGGTGCGAAGTGGATCCGCTGCCTGGTTGCCACGGTTCGGCCATCTTCACCCGCGGCGAAACCCAGTCGCTGAGCTCTGTCACCCTGGGCACCAAGCTCGATGAGAAGATTGTGGACGACGTGCTCAACCAGACCCCCGAGCGTTTCCTGCTGCACTACAATTTCCCGCCCTTCTCCACCGGCGAAGCCCGTGCTCCGCGTGGTGTAGGCCGTCGTGAAATCGGTCACGGCCACCTGGCCTGGCGTGCCCTGAAGGCTATGCTGCCCAAAGATTATCCCTACGTACTTCGCGTAGTTTCCGATATTCTGGAATCCAATGGTTCCTCTTCGATGGCTACCGTCTGCGCCGGCTGTCTGGCCCTGATGGATGCCGGTGTGCCTTTGAGAAAGCCGGTGGCCGGTATTGCCATGGGTCTGATCAGCGAGAACAAGGGCACCAACTACCGTGTCCTGTCCGACATCCTGGGCGATGAAGACCACCTGGGCGACATGGACTTCAAGGTGACCGGTACCCGCGACGGTATCACCGCCACCCAGATGGATATCAAGGTGGACGGCCTGTCGTACGAAATCCTGGAGAAGGCCTTGAACCAGGCACGCGAAGGACGCCTGCACATCTTGGACAAAATCACCGAGACCCTGCCGGCTCCGCGTCCCGACCTCAAGCCCAATGCTCCGCGTCTGGAAGTCATCTTCATCCCGAAAGAATTCATCGGTGCTGTCATCGGCCCTGGCGGCAAGATTATCCAGGGAATGCAGGAAGAGACCGGTGCCACCATCACCATCGAGGAAATCGACGGACAAGGTCGTGTCGAGATCGCTGCCGTCAACAAGGCTTCGATCGATGCCGCCCTGGCCAAGATCAATGCCATCGTGGCCATTCCCGAAGTGGGCAAGGTTTATCAGGGCAAGGTTCGCTCTATCATGCCTTACGGTGCTTTCGTAGAATTCCTGCCCGGCAAGGACGGTTTGCTCCACATCTCTGAAATCGAGTGGAAGCGTCTGGAAACCGTCGAAGAGTCCGGTCTGAAGGAAGGTGACGAAATCGAGGTCAAGTTGCTCGACATCGATGCCAAGACCGGCAAGTTCAAACTCTCCCGCAAGGTGCTGCTCGAGAAGCCCGAAGGTTATGTCGAACCCGCCGAGCGCGAACGTCGTCCGCGTCCTGAGCGCGGAGAACGCGGAGAGCGTCGTCCCCGTGGCGATCGCGGCGACCGTCGTCCCCGTGGCGAGAACAACGCCGACAACCAGCCTGTCGCCGAGTAATCGTCGGACTGGGTGATATTTCAAAGAGGGTGGCTTGAGTCATCCTCTTTTTTTTTGTGTTGAGAAAAATAATCGCTAAACTTGGGGCGCAAATCAATAAAACCCACAGGATACGAAACGGATTGTTACTGTTGCAGCCCTGGTGCTGCTTGCTGGTTTGGGCCTCGTCCAGGCTCAAATGACCACAGTGGTAAACCCACTCACCTACACAGACATTCCCGACAATGACGTGATAAGGGTGGGCGACGACTTCTATATGGTCAGCACCACGATGTTTTTCTGTCCCGGAGCACCGGTCATGCGTTCCAGGGATTTGGTGCACTGGAGCATCGTTAGCTATATCTACGATTTCCTGGCCGATGACGACATCTACAATTTGCGCAATGGCAAAAATGCGTATGGCAAGGGGCAGTGGGCCACCTCCCTCCGCTATGCCGACGGAGTGTTCTATGCTTTGTTCATTGCCAACGACCAGCACAAGACCTACGTGTATCGTACAACAGACATCACAAAGAGTGGTTGGGAGCGCAACGTCATCGAAGGAGCCTTTTTCCACGATGCTTCGCTGCTGTTCGACAACGACGGCAGGGTGTATGTGGTCTATGGAAACGGCGACCTTCGCATCACGGAACTGACATCCGATCTAAAGGCCGTAAAACAGGACGGCATAAACCAGGTTCTCATCAATACTCCCCGTCAAGGTTTCGGACTGAGGGCCGAAGGGGCTCATTTCTATCATATCGGCGAATACTACTACGTGCTCGTAATCGACTGGCCAAGCGGCAAACCGCGTACTGAGCGCTGCTTCCGCAGCAAAAGCCTTTTGGGCCCCTACGAAGAGAAGATAGTGCTCCAGGGAGCCTTCGACGGCCGTGGCGACGGTGTGGCTCAAGGAGCCATTGTCGATACTCCGAAGGGCGACTGGTATGGTGTTTTCTTCCAAGACCATGGTGGTGTGGGGCGTGTTCCCACCCTTCAGCCCGTCAAGTGGGAGGAAGGTTGGCCGATTCTCGGTGACAACACGGTTCCCGTCAAGCAATTTGAAGTGAATCTGGCTCCCGGCGGAGAAGATCATGTCTGGGCAAGCGATGAGTTCAAATATAAATCGGGCGAGGCCTTGGATCTGGTATGGCAATGGAACCACAAACCCATCGACGCAGATTGGTCGGTATCCTCCCGCAAGGGCTGGCTCAGGCTCTCTACCAGCCAATTGGCCACAAACCTGTTCGATGCTCGCAATACACTCTGTCAGCGCACAGTGGGACCGCGCTGTATGAATGAGACGCTTCTTGACGCATCGGGCATGAAGCCGGGCGACAAAGCAGGTCTGGCAGCTTTCCAAAGCAATTTCTGTTCCATCGGTGTCGAGGTGGATGACAGCGGGAAGCGGTTTGTGGTGGCCACCAGCGGTTCGCGCCGCGATTCCCGGGAAGTGATGCGTGTGCCGATGAAAGGCAGAAAAGTGTGGTTGCGTATGAAATATGTGTTCACCCCTCAAGCCGACGACACCTGCGGGCCGGACAAGGCTTTCATGAGTTATTCGACAGACGGCAGGCACTGGGTGGAGGTCGACAACCAACTGCAGATGCGCTTCACGCTCGACCTATTTATCGGCTATAAAGCGGCCTTGTACAATTATCCGACCAAGCAGACCGGCGGTCATGCCGACTTCGACTATTTTCGCCAGTGGACTTATTAAAACAACCAATAAACAGACAAGATGAACGAAAAGGAAAGAACATGCGTGCTGGGCGAGTATGACTCGCTGGGCGAGGCTGAAATCATCAAAGGACTGTTGGAAGCCAACGGAATAGATTGTTTTATTTCCGACAGGGGAGCCAATGGTCTATGGCCCATCGGAACCTCCGGCATCATCAGCGTCCGGCTCCATGTCATGGAAAAAGACTTGGAAAAGGCCCAGGCCGTGATGGACGGGGCAGAAACAGTCCAGGATTAATTGCCTGCTTGCCGGGGACGGGGTTGCGAACCGTGTCCGCGGTGTTTGTGACGGTGGTTCTTGGAGGAACCTTCAGGCCGGGGCTGTGCAGCCTGCGGCCGATTTTTTTTGTCGCCGTGGCCATGCCCTCTTTTGCCTCCACGGCCTTTGCGCTGGTAGCGCTCGGGATGATATTCGGGAGTTTCTCCCAGGTCGGCGGGGACATTGCCTTTGTCGATTTCCTTTTCCAGGAACTGTTCGATCATGGCAAAACGGTACTGGTCGTCTTCCGAGACGAAAGTCACGCCGCTGCCTTTTTCTCCGGCGCGGGCCGTACGTCCGATGCGGTGCACATAGTCTTCCGGATCGTGAGGCACGTCGTAGTTGATGACGATGGTGATGTCGTCGATGTCGATGCCGCGGGAGACGATGTCGGTGGCCACCAGGACATTGATCTGCCCGCTTTTGAATTTATACATGACATCGTCGCGCCGGGCCTGGTCAAGGTCGGAATGCATGTCGATGACTTGCAGGCCTCTTTGGCGCAGTATGCGGTAGACTTCCTTGACCTTGATTTTGGAGGAAGCGAAAATGAGCACTTTTTCGGTCGGTTTGAGGTCGGCGAGCAGGTGCTGGACCAGGGCCGGTTTCTGTTTTTCGTAGCAGATATAGGCTGTCTGGCTGATGTTTTCGTTGGGCTTGGACACGGCCAGCCTCACTTCGACAGGATCGACCAGGATTTTCTTGGCCAGGTCGCGGATCTTGGGCGGCATGGTGGCCGAAAAGAGCATGTTCTGACGGCGCTTGGGCAGTTCGGCGATGACTTGCAGGATGTCATCGATAAATCCCATGTCGAGCATGCGGTCGGCCTCGTCCAGCACGAAGTGGTTTACATGGGTCAGGTCGATCAGTCCCAGCTTGATATAGGAGAGCAAGCGTCCGGGGGTGGCGATGATGATATCGGCGCCGGCATCCAGCCCTTTTTTCTGCTGCGCCCACACCAGGCCGTCGTTGCCGCCGTAGATGGCCACTGAAGACACGGGCAGGTAGTAGGCGAAGCCTTCGACCTGCTGGTCGATTTGTTGGGCCAGTTCGCGGGTGGGCACCATGATGACGGCATGGATGGCCGGATCGGCACTCTGGTCGAGCAGCAGGTGGTTGAGGATGGGTAGCAGGTAGGCGGCGGTCTTGCCCGTGCCCGTCTGGGCGCAGCCAATCAGATCGCGACCTTCGAGCAGCAGAGGTATGGCTTGTTCCTGGATGGGCGTGCATTCGCGGAAATTCATGTCCCAGAGTCCGTCGAGAATGTCGTCTTCCAAATCGAGTTCTTCAAATGTCATGTAGCAGGGATTATCGGCTGCAAAGTTACGGAAAATAAGTCAAGCGGCCTAATCACTGGTAGGACAAATACAGATAATTGGTCTGGGCCGGGTATTCGGCCGCCAGGGTGTCAATCTGGCTGACCGTGGGGACAATGCCCAGTTCTTTCCGCCAACGGCGGACCAGAAGTGCGGCCTCCTGCATGTTCATGTTGTCCTCCAATCCCAAGGCCCGGGCGATCTGGAAATCGGAGAAACCATAGATCTTTGCCTCATGCAGCGTCTTGATAAACATGGGATCTTCGATGAACTCCAGTGCCTCCTGGTTGGCCTCATCGCTGGCCAGACAGGCTGTCTGACGCAACTCTTTCAGACGCGAATCTATCTCCACGATATGCTTCAGCTTCTCTAAAAACCAGCAGTCGATGCTTGTCAACTGATGTATCTGTTGAATCGTATAGCCCATCTGCATAGCCTTGGAGATGACAAAGATGCGGATGTCTGTGGGGGCATGCAGGGCCGTCGGGATATCCTCGATGGCCAGCTCGTGGTTTTCCACAAATCCGTGCATTCCCTGGCAGGTCATGCGCAGGGCTTTCTGTATCACTTCCTCGAAATTACGGCCGATGGCCATCACTTCGCCCACACTCTTCATGGACGAACCCAGCATGCGCTCCACGCCGGGGAATTTTGTCAGGTCCCAGCGGGGAATCTTGCAGACGATGTAGTCCAGGGCCGGTTCAAAAAAGGCCGAAGTGGTTTTGGTGACGGCGTTTTTCAGTTCAAAGAGACCGTAACCCAGGCCGAGTTTGGCCGCCACAAAGGCCAGGGGATAGCCGGTGGCTTTCGAGGCCAGCGCCGATGAGCGGGACAGGCGGGCATTCACCTCGATGACACGGTAATCGTCCGAAAACGGATCCAGGGCATATTGGACATTGCATTCACCGACGATGCCAAGGTGACGGATGATTTTGATGGCCAGGGCCCGCAGTTTGTGGTATTCCTGGTTGCTGAGCGTCTGCGAAGGGGCCACCACGATCGATTCGCCGGTGTGGATGCCCAGGGGATCGAGGTTTTCCATGTTGCAGACGGTGATGCAGTTGCCGTAGCGGTCGCACACCACTTCATATTCTATCTCTTTCCACCCCTTCAGACTCTTTTCCACCAGCACTTGGGACGAGAACGAAAAGGCCTCCTCGGCTTGTTTTTCCAGTTCTTCCGGGTTGTCGCAGAATCCCGAGCCGAGGCCTCCCAGGGCATAGGCGGCACGCAGGATGACCGGAAAACCCAGTTTGGCGGCCGCCTGGCGGACTTCTTGCGTCGAACAGCAGGCCACACTCTCGATGGTTTTTATCTGGATTTCATCCAGCCGCTTGACAAACAGTTCGCGGTCTTCGGTGTCGATGATGGCCTGCACGGGGGTGCCCAGCACCTGCACTCCGTATTTTTCCAACACACCGCGTTGGAAGAGTTGCACCCCGCAGTTGAGGGCCGTCTGTCCGCCGAATGACAACAGGATGCCGTCGGGCCGCTCTTTGTCGATGATGCGCTCGACAAAATCGGCTTGCACGGGCAGGAAATAGATCTTGTCGGCCACCCCTTCGGAGGTCTGTACCGTGGCGATGTTGGGATTGACAAGGACGGTCTGGATGCCCTCCTCCTTCAACGCCTTCAACGCCTGCGAACCGGAGTAGTCGAATTCGCCGGCCTGGCCGATTTTCAGGGCACCGCTGCCCAACAGCAGCACTTTATGGATGGAATGGTCTGTCATAAGTTGTGGTTTTTATAGGCTTGCAGGCACCGGCAGAAATCATCGAACAGGAATTCCGTATCGACAGGACCGCTGCAGGCTTCCGGGTGGAACTGTGCCGAGAACCATGGGTTTTTTCTGTGCCGGATGCCTTCGTTCGATCCGTCGTTCATGTTGACAAACATGGGTTCCCAGTCGGAGGGCAGGGTCGAGCTGTCCACGGCATAGCCGTGATTCTGGGAGGTGATGAAACACCGGGTGGTGCCCTCCTGCTGCACGGGCTGGTTGTGGCTGCGGTGTCCGTATTTGAGTTTGTAGGTCTTGGCCCCGGCCGCCTTGGCCAGCAACTGGTTGCCCAGGCAGATGCCCATGCAGGGTTTTACGACGGGCTGTTGCAGGAAGGTCCTGATATGGGCGACGGTGTCATGGCATATTTCGGGATCTCCCGGGCCGTTTGTCAGGAACAGTCCGTCAAAATCGAGGGTGTTGAAATCGTAATCCCAGGGTACGCGCACCACCTCGATGCCGCGTCGGAGCAGACAGCGGACAATGTTGGCCTTCACCCCGCAATCGACCAGCACGACCCGAAACAAGGTTTTGCCGAGGGGGGTGTAGGTGACAACTTCGCGGCAACTGACCCGCTCCACCCAGTTGGTGCTGCCATAGTCTTCGTGGTGTATCGCCTGCTCCTCCTGGAAGACGATTCTGCCCGTCATGACGCCTTGTTCGCGCAAGCGCATGGTGAGTCGGCGGGTGTCGATGCCGGTCAGGGCGGGAATCTGTTCCCTTTGCAACCATGAGGCCAGGGATTCCCGGGCATTCCAATGGGAATAGGACCGGCTGTAGTCGGACACAATCAAGGCCACAGGATGAATGCGGCCGCTTTCCATGAAAACGGGCAGGCCGTTGTCTGCGCTTTCCACCGAAGGGACCCCGTAATTGCCGATGAGCGGATAGGTCATGACCAGTATCTGCCCTGCGTAGCTGGGGTCTGTCAGGCTTTCGGGATAGCCCGTCATGGCCGTGTTGAAGACCACTTCTCCGCCGACGTTTTTCATGTAGCCGAAGGATTGGCCGAAAAACCGGCTGCCATCGTCGAGTATCAATGCTGCATCCATTTTCAATAGGCTTGTTCGTGTATTCCTTTTATGGCGCGGCCGCTCGGGTCGTTCATGTTCTTGAAGGCTGCATCCCATTCCAAGGCGACGGCCGTGGAGCAAGCGACGCTGGCTTCCTGGTTCACACTGCGCGCGGCAGAGTCGCTGGGGAAATGTTCGGCAAAGATCGAGCGGTAGTAGTATTCCTCCTTGTTGAGCGGCGGGTTGATGGGAAAGCGTTCGGCAGCATGGGCCATCTGATCGTCGCTGACGGCTTCACTCGTGATGCGTTTGAGGGTGTCGATCCAGCTATAGCCCACCCCGTCGCTGAACTGCTCTTTCTGACGCCAGGCCACCTGTGCGGGGAGCATGTCGGCAAAGGCTTCGCGCACAATTTTCTTTTCGATTTCAAACTCGGACGACCCGGGCGTTTTTGCACCGCACATCTTTGCCTTGGGGTTGGTGCGCATGGCCACATCGAGAAATTCCTTGTCGAGGAAGGGCACACGACCTTCCACTCCCCAGGCTGCAAGACTCTTGTTGGCGCGGAGGCAGTCGTAAAGGTGGAGTTTGCCCAGTTTGCGCACTGTTTCGTCGTGAAAGGCCTGTGCATCGGGGGCTTTGTGGAAATACAGATAACCGCCGAACACTTCGTCGGCTCCTTCGCCGCTGAGCACCATCTTGATGCCCATCGATTTGATGACACGGGCCAGCAGATACATCGGCGTGGAGGCGCGGACGGTGGTCACGTCGTAGGTCTCGATGAAATAGATCACATCGCGGAGGGCATCCAGCCCTTCCTGAATGGTGTAGTTGATCTCGTGGTGTACCGTGCCGATATGGTCGGCCACCAGCCGGGCCTTGGCCAGGTCGGGCGCTCCTTTCAGGCCCACGGCAAAAGAGTGCAGACGGGGCCAGTAGGCCTTGGTTTGGGAGTTGTCCTCGATACGCATTTCCGAGTATTTCTCTGCAATGGCCGAGATTACCGAAGAGTCGAGTCCTCCGCTGAGCAACACCCCGTAGGGCACATCGCTCATCAACTGACGCTTGACGGCTGCTTCGAGGGCATCGTGGATGGCAGTCACCGAGGCCGGATTGTCCTTGACGGCTTCATATTGCATCCAGTCGCGGCGGTAGTATCGCTTCATGCCAGGCTCCTGGCTCCAGTAATAATGGCCGGGCAGGAAAGGCTCGTAGCGTTCACACTGTCCTTCGAGAGCTTTCAATTCGGAGGCGACATAGACCGTGCCGTCCCGATCGTAGCCGATATACAGGGGTATCACTCCGATGGGGTCGCGGGCAATCAGGAACGCGTTTTTTTCTTCGTCGTAAAGCACAAAGGCAAAGATGCCGCTGATATCTTCGAGGAAGTCTGTCCCTTTTTCCCGGTACAAGGCCAGGATCACTTCGCAGTCCGATCCTGTCTGGAACTCATACCGGCCGGCATAGCGGCGGCGGATTTCCTGGTGGTTGTAGATTTCGCCGTTCACGGCCAGTACTTGTCTGCGGTCGGGCGAATAAAGAGGTTGTCCGCCGCTCTCGGGATCGACGATGCTGAGCCGTTCGTGGGCCAGGATGGCCGTGCCTCCGCACCAGATGCCGCTCCAGTCGGGCCCGCGATGACGGATCTTCTGACTCATCAACAAAGCCTTCCGACGCAGGTCGGGTGTTTGCTCCTTAATGTTCAAGATGGCTGTTATTCCACACATATCCAGAGATTATTTCATGATTGTTTCCACGTAGTTGACAAAAGCCCGGTTCACCATGCGGGTGCCGCCCGGCGTGGGGAATTTCCCGGTGAAATACCAGTCGCCGGGGTGGTTCGGGCAGGCTTCGTGCAAGCCTTCGATGCTCTGGAAAACCAGTTCGACAGGGGTCTGCATCCCCTGCGGCCGAAGCATCTCCACGATTTTTCGATTGATTTCCTCCACAGAGAAGGGAGCATAGATGGCGCGGACATGGTTTTCGTCGGTCGGACGCGTCTGGCACAGGCGGTAGGTGTCGTCTATCAGGGCTTGCATGCCGCGTTCCCTGATCAGGGCGATGGCGGCCCGGAAGGCGCAGAGTTCCTCGAGTCGCGACATGTCTATGCCATAGTAGTCGGGATAGCGTATCTGTGGAGAACTCGACACGATCACGATTTTCCTGGGGTGCAGGCGGTCGAGGATTTTCAGGATGCTTTCTTTGAGCGTGGTGCCCCGAACAATGGAGTCGTCGATGATGACCAGGTTGTCCCGGCCTTCCCGTACACTGCCGTAGGAGACATCATAGACATGGGCGGCCAGGTCGTTGCGTGCGGCTCCTTCGGTGATGAATGTGCGCAGTTTGATGTCTTTCCATACCACTTTTTCGATGCGGACGTCGTGGTCGAGTTTCCGGAAGCCGTCGGTCATGCCGTAGAAGGCGACTTCGGCCGTGTTGGGGATATAGGAAAAGACGGTGTTGGGCACGTCGTTTCCGATGGCCTTCATGATGGCGGGCATGAGTTGTTCTCCCAGGCGTTTGCGCTCCTGATAGATGTCGCGGTCGGATCCCCGGCTGAAATAGATGCGTTCGAAGGAGCAGGCGGAATAGTTTTTCGCCGGCAGTATCTGATCCAAAAGGCTTTGCCCGTTTTTGTGGACAATGAGCGCCTGTCCCGGTTGGAGTTCGGAGATATCCTCGGCGGAGAGGTCGAAGGTGGTCTGGATGACCGGCCGTTCGCTGGCCAGCACGATGATTTCGTCGTTCTGGTAGTAGAAGGCGGGACGGATGCCCCAGGGGTCGCGCATGGCGAACATCTCGCCCGAACCCGTCAGTCCGCACATCACATAGCCGCCGTCGAAATGGGTCATGGTGGTGCGCAGCACATTGGCCATTTGGATATGGTCTTCGATGTATTGTGTGATGTCGGCGCCTTCCATTCCTTTGCCTTTGGCCTCCCGGAAGAGCCGTTCCACTTCGCGGTCGAGCCGGTGGCCCATCAACTCCAGCGTAAGGAACGAATCCCCGTTGATACGGGGAGACTGGCCCTGACTGGTCAGCCACTGGAACACCTCTTCGATGTTGGTCATGTTGAAGTTGCCGCAAAGGCAGAGATTCTTGGCCCGCCAGTTGTTGCGACGCAGGAAGGGATGGACATAGGTCAGCCCGCTTTTGCCCGTCGTGGAATAGCGCAAGTGCCCCAGGTAGAGTTGGCCGGCAAAGGAGTCGTCGATCTGTCGGAACACCTCGGCAATGGCATCCTTGCCTTCGGCCCTTTCTCTAAACATGTATTCCTCGCCTGCCGGCGCATCCAGGTTGACACAGGCCATGCCGGCACCTTCCTGGCCGCGGTTGTGCTGTTTCTCCATCATCAGATAGAGTTTGTTCAACCCATACTTCCAGGTGCCGTACTTGTCCTGATAATACGACAGGGGTTTGAGCAGCCTGATCAAAACCACACCGCATTCATGCTTTAGCTGTTCCATGGACACATGCTTTGATGAAGTCGATAAACAAGGGGTGGGGCAACAGCACCGTCGATGAATATTCCGGATGGAACTGGGTGCCGATGTACCATTGCAATTGGGGGATTTCCACTATTTCCACCAGATTGGCCGCCGGGTTGATGCCCACGCATTTCATGCCGTGCGATTCGAATTCTTTCAGATAGCGGTTGTTGAATTCGTAGCGGTGGCGATGGCGCTCTTTGATGAGCGTTTCCCGACCATAGGCTTCCCATGTGCGGCTGTCTTTGACCAGTTCGCACTCGTAGCAGCCCAGGCGCATGGTGCCTCCCAGTTGTGTGATGTTTTTCTGCTCCTCCATGATGTCGATGACATTGTGCGGTGTGCTGTCGTCCATTTCGGCACTGTTGGCATCGGCATATCCCAACACGTTGCGGGCAAACTCGATGACCATCATCTGCATGCCCAGGCAAATGCCGAAGGTGGGGATGTCGTGGGTGCGTCCGTATTTGGCGGCAATGATCTTGCCTTCGATGCCGCGCTGTCCGAACCCCGGACAGATGACCATGCCGGCCATGTCCTTGAGTTTCTCGCCCACATTCTGGGGAGTGATCTCTCCGCTGTTGACAAAGTGCAGCTTTGTCTTCACATCGTTGTAGATGCCTGCCAGGTTCAAACTTTCGCGGATGCTCTTGTAGGCGTCCTGCAGGTCGTATTTGCCCACCAGCGCCACGTGCACTTCGCGTGTGGCGCGGCGCTGCTTGTTGAGAAACTCGTGCCAGGCTTTCATGGCCGGGGTCTCTCCCACCGGAATGCCTATCTTGCGCAGGATGGCGGCATCGAGACCTTGCCGCTGCATGCTGACGGGCACTTCGTAGATGGAGGGCATGTCCTCGCTTTGCACCACGCATTCGAGATCCACATTACAAAACGACGCCACCTTCATGCGCAAGGCATTGTCGAGGTGGCGTTCCGTGCGAAGTACCAGAATGTCGGGCTGGATACCCATGCCCTGCAGTTCCTTTACGGAGTGCTGCGTGGGTTTTGTCTTCAGCTCGTCGGCGGCTTTCAGGTAGGGCACATAGGTCAGGTGCACACACACGGCGTCGCGCCCCAGTTGCCACCGCAGTTGCCGGATGGCTTCCATGAAGGGGGCACTCTCGATGTCGCCGATGGTGCCGCCCACTTCGGTGATGACAAAGTCGAGCTGCTCGTCCTTCTCGTATTCCCGGAGCATCCTCCGCTTGATTTCATCGGTAATATGCGGCACCACCTGGATGGTTTTGCCCAGGTAGTCGCCATGTCGTTCACGGTCGATGACGGTCTTGTAGATACGCCCGGTGGTGATGCTGTTGTTGCGTGTCGTGTGGATGCCAGTGAAACGTTCGTAGTGCCCTAAGTCGAGGTCGGTCTCCATGCCGTCCACCGTAACGTAGCACTCGCCGTGCTCGTATGGGTTCAG
>JAGDCW010000065.1 GCA_017958305.1 Bacteroidales bacterium
GCCTTCCACAAAACTGTCAGCGAGCATATCGCTGTTCGAACCGCGACGAAGACTCGTCGAAACAACTACTATTCGTTTCATTACCATTAAAATCTATTATTCTTCGTAACTCGTATTGCCTGTACAAATATAGCAAAAAAAACAAGAGCAAGCACCCGACTAGGCAGGCACTCGCTCTTTGCTTTAAGAAACAGCCTCGATTACTCTTCCACAGCAGCCTGCGCGGCGGCCAGACGTGCGATGGGCACGCGGAAGGGAGAGCAGCTGACGTAGTCGAGACCGGCGCGATGGCAGAACTTGACAGACGAAGGCTCGCCGCCATGTTCGCCACAAATACCGCACTTGAGGTCCGGACGGACAGAACGGCCCTTATCGACAGCCATCTTGATGAGCTGACCCACACCCTTCTGGTCGAGGACCTGGAACGGATCGACCTTCAGAATCTTCTTCTCGAGGTAAACAGGGAGGAACGAAGCGATATCGTCACGGCTGTAACCAAAAGTCATCTGGGTCAGGTCGTTGGTACCGAAGCTGAAGTATTCGGCACGGGCAGCCACTGCATCGGCAGTCAAAGCGGCTCGGGGAATCTCGATCATGGTACCCACCTTGAATTCGAACGGTTCAACGCCCTCAGCCTTGAAGAGCTCAGCGGCTGTTGCGCGAATGATCTCTTCCTGCTGGTCGAACTCGTGATGCTTGCCTACCAAAGGAACCATGATTTCGGGATGCGGATCGCAACCTTCCTTGCGGAGCTGGATGGCAGCGCCGATGATGGCACGTGTCTGCATCTGGGTGATTTCCGGATAAGTATTGCCCAGGCGGCAGCCGCGGTGACCCAGCATCGGGTTGTTCTCCGACAGGGACTCGACGCGAGCCTTGATCTGCTCCAGGGTTACGCCCATGGCATCGGCCATTTCCTGCTGACCTTTCCTATCGTGGGGTACGAACTCGTGGAGAGGGGGATCGAGCAGACGGATGTTGACAGGCAGCCCATCCATAGCCTTCAGGATGCCGTAGAAGTCCTTGGTCTGATAGGGAAGCAGCTTGGCAAGAGCCTTTTCGCGACCTTCCTTGTTCTCGGCCAGAATCATCTCACGCATGGCCTTGATCTTCTCACCTTCGAAGAACATGTGCTCGGTACGGCAAAGGCCCACACCGACGGCACCGAACTGACGGGCGACGGTGGCATCGTGAGGAGTGTCGGCATTGGTACGGACCACCAGACGGGTGTACTTGTTGCAGAGATTCATCAGTTCTGCGAAGTCGCCCGAAATCTCGGCGGCCTTCGTCTCGACCTTGCCAAGAATTACCTGGCCGGTGGAACCGTTCAAAGAAATATAATCGCCTTCCTTCAAGGTGACATCCTCAATCTTCACAGTCTTGGCGACATAGTCGACCTGAATGGCGCCTGCACCGGAAACGCAGCACTTGCCCATACCACGGGCAACCACAGCAGCGTGCGAAGTCATACCGCCGCGGCAAGTAAGGATACCTTCGGCAGCAGCCATACCGGCCAAGTCTTCGGGAGAGGTCTCGATACGGACCATGATCACCTGGTGGCCGTTCTTATGCCAAGCCTCGGCATCGTCGGCGCTGAATACGATCTGGCCGGTGGCAGCACCCGGAGAAGCAGGCAGACCGGTTGTCAAGACACGGGCCTTCTTCAGAGCTTCCTTGTCGAATACAGGGTGTAACAGTTCATCAAGCTTTTGAGGTTCGCAACGCTTGATAGCGGTCTTCTCATCAATCAGACCTTCGTGCATCAAATCCATGGCGATCTTCACCATAGCCGTACCCGTACGCTTGCCGTTACGAGTCTGGAGGAACCAGAGTTTGCCCTCCTGGACGGTGAATTCCATGTCCTGCATGTCGTGGTAGTGGTTCTCGAGCTTGGTCTGCAGTTCGTCGAGCTGCTTGTAGATCTCAGGCATAGCCTCCTCCATGGAAGGATACTTGGCCAGACGCTCTTCCTCGCTGATTTCAGCACGCTTGGCCCAACGCTGCGAGCCAACCTTGGTGATCTGCTGCGGAGTACGGATACCGGCCACGACATCCTCGCCCTGAGCATTAACCAGGTATTCACCGTTGAACAGGTTCTCACCGGTAGCGGCGTCGCGGCTGAAGCATACGCCGGTAGCCGAGGTGTTGCCCATGTTGCCGAATACCATGGCCATGACCGAAACGGCAGTACCCCACTCGGAAGGAATGCCTTCCATCTTACGATACAGGATGGCACGCTCGTTCATCCAGCTGTCGAATACAGCGCAGATAGCGCCCCACAGCTGCTCGTATACATCGGTCGGGAAGTTCTGGCCCGTACGTTCCTTGATCATCTTCTTGAACTCGACGACCAACTTCTGCAAGCCTTCGACGGGAATATCCTTGTCGAGCACGACATTGTATTCCTCCTTCACCTTCTCGATGATGGCCTCGAAAGGATCGATATCGGTCTTCTTCACAGGCTTCAGGCCCATAACCACGTCACCATACATCTGTACGAAACGACGGTAAGAGTCCCAGGCAAAATGAGGATTGTCGGTCTTCTTCGACAGGCCTTCCACGACCTCGTCGTTCAGACCGAGGTTCAAGATGGTATCCATCATGCCGGGCATGGAGGCACGGGCGCCCGAACGTACCGATACGAGCAAAGGATTGGCGGGATTGCCGAACTGGTTATCCACCAAGTTTTCGATGTGTTTGACGGCTGCCAGGACGTCTTCCTTCAGCAGCTCAACCACCTTATCTTTGCCAATCTGGTAATATTCATTACAAACATCAGTGGTAATGGTAAATCCTGGAGGAACAGGAACGCCAATCAAGTTCATTTCAGCCAGGTTGGCACCTTTTCCGCCCAACAGCTCGCGCATCGAGCCATTGCCTTCGGCCTTTTTGTTGCCGAACAGATAAACTCTTTTCTTATTCATTTCCGATTGATTTATGGATTGTATGTAGATTTCGTTTTTTTGAGCCTGCAAAATTAGTGTTTATTGAGTTGATACGAAACTCGCGTCAGCCCAATTACACATTTATTATCCTAAAAATAATATTATTTCACATTAGAAAATCTAAGAGGCTCAGAATTAATGCCTTGTGAGAATTCACCCTGACAATACTGCAGGCTGCCGTTGACCCACGTACGCAGCACCCGATGACGGAAACGGGTCCCCTCGTAGGGACTCCACCCGCATTTGCCCAACAGGTCGGCCTTTTCCAGCTGCCAGTCGGACAGAGGATCGACCAGCACCAGGTCGGCCTTGCAGCCTTCGCGGACAAAGCCGCGGCCTTCGATGCCGAAGAGACGGGCCGGCGCATGGCACATCTTCTCCACGACGTTTTCCACCGTCGTGACGCCCTGACGGGCCAGTTCCAGCATCAGCAGCAGGGAGCACTGGACCGAGGGGAAGCCCGACAGGGCCCGCAGCGCCCCACCCTGCTTTTCGTCGGAAAGGTGCGGCGCATGGTCGGTCGAGACCACATCGACAAGCCGGGTGTTCAAAGCCTGACGCAAGGCCTCGCGGTCGTCGGCCGTCTTGATGGCCGGATTGCATTTGATGCGCGAGCCCAGGCGCTCGTAGTCGTCCTGGCAGAACCAGAGATAATGCGGACAGACCTCGGCCGTGATGCGCTTCTGTTGCAGGGGGGCATCGCTGAGCAGCGACAGCTCGCGCGCCGTGGACAGATGCAGCAGATGTAGCCGGCTGCCGTGTTTGTCGGCCAGTTCGACGGCCCGGGCCGAAGACTCGTAGCAGGCTTGGACGTCACGGATCAGAGGATGGCACGAGACGGGCGCGTCCTCGCCATAGAGGGCCTGGATGCGGGCCTTGTTGGCCCGGATGCGCGCTTCCGACTCGCAATGGGCCGCCACGACGGCCGGGGCCGAGGCGAACAGCGCCTCCAGGGCCTGCTGGTCGTCGACCAGCATGTTGCCCGTCGAAGAGCCCATGAAAAGCTTGATGCCGCAGACACGGCTGTAGTCGGCCTGCGCTATTTCCTTGAGATTGTCGTTGGTGGCTCCCAGCCAGAAAGCATAGTTGGCCCGCGACTTGGCACAGGCCAGGTCCATCTTGTGCTGCCAGGAGGCCAGCGTCACCGTGGGCGGGTTGGTGTTGGGCATGTCGAAAAAGGAGGTCACGCCTCCCGCCACCGCCGCCATCGACTCGGAGGCGATGTCGGCCTTGTGCGTCAGCCCCGGCTCGCGGAAATGCACATGGGTGTCGATCACCCCGGGCAGCAGCCACAGCCCCCGGGCCTCGACGCGCTCCACTCCGGGCCGCAGACGGCCCAGTTCATCGGCCAGGAAGGCCGGAAAGGGCGTGCCCTGGGGATAAATGCCGGCCACAAGGCTGTCTTCAATCAAGACAGAACCCTGCATCTGCCGGCCTTCGTTGATTATCGTTGCATCACAGATCAGGGTTCTCGTCATGGCTTGTCCTTTTAACAGGGGTGATTATGCTTTCTGGGGATATTTGCGGAAGAAACTGCTCCACTTGAGCTTGATGACACCGATGACCGCCTCGCTGAAGATACCGCCGCTCATCTTGGAGGTGCCCAGCTCGCGGTTGGTGAAGACGATGGGCACTTCGGCCACCTTGAAACCGCACTTGACGGTGGTGAACTTCATCTCGATCTGGAAGGCATAGCCCTTGAAGCGGATCTTGTCCAGTTCGATGGTCTCCAGCACCTGACGGCGGTAGCACATGAAACCGGCCGTGGTGTCGAAAATGCGAAGCCCCGTGACCAGACGCACATAGGCCGAGGCATAATAGGACATCAGCACCCGGCCGATGGGCCAGTTGACCACATTGACCAGGTGGTTGATATAGCGCGAACCCACGGCTGCATCGGCCCCCTCTTCGGCGCAGGCCTTGTAGAGGCGCAGCAGGTCCTTGGGATTGTGAGAGAAGTCGGCATCCATCTCGAAGACATATTCGTAGCCGTGCTCCAGGGCCCATTTGAAGCCGCAGATGTAGGCCGTGCCCAGCCCCAGCTTGCCCGAGCGCTCGACAATGTGCAGCGCATCGCCGAATTCCTGCTGCAGCCCTTTGACAATGCCGGCTGTGCCGTCGGGCGAACCGTCGTCGACAATCAAAATGTGGAAGGCCTGGGGCAGAGAGAAGACAGCCCGGATGATGGCCTCGATGTTCTCTTTCTCGTTATAGGTGGGGATGATAACTACAGAATCCGACTGCATAGCAATATGTTTCGTTTAGGACATTCGTAAAAAGCCTTCAAATATACGGCTTTTTTCGTACAACCTAGAGCGGCAGGGCATTTTTTTGTAATTTTGCGACCCCATGCAGCTGAAACAACTCAGTTCTCTCTACCAGGCGCAACCCTCTGTCAAAGCAGCGGATGCCTTCCTGTCGTCGGGACGCCAAGACAGCGTCCTGCACCTGCGTCAATTGGCCGGTTCGGCCGCCAGTCTGGTGCTGGGAGCCATCATCCGCCATACGGGCCGCCCCTTCGTGCTGGTCCACGACGATCCCGACCAGGCCGCCTATCTCTATTACGACCTGGTCCAGCTCTTCGACAAGGACGAGGTGCTGATGCTGCCCGCCTCCTTCCGTCATTCCATCCGCTACGGCGGCCAGGATGCCGGCAACCACATCCTGCGCACCGAAGTGCTGGCCGCCCTGGCCCAGGGCAGACGGAAAGTGGTCGTCACCTGCCCCGAGGCCTTCATCGAGAAGGTGCTTACCCAGGAAGAGCTGGAGGCCAGGACCCTGCAGATAGAAAAAGGCGCCCGCCTGGACACGTCCTTCGTCATCGAGCTGTTGGGCGAGTTTGGCTTCCAGCAGACCGACTATGTGTATGAACCCGGGCAGTTTGCCGTGCGCGGCAGCCTGATCGACGTCTAGTCCTGGAGCTACGAGCTCCCCTGGCGCATCGACTTTTTCGGCGACGAGGTGGAAAGCATCCGCTCCTTCGAGGTGGACAGCCAACTGTCGAAGGACGTTTTCGAGCAGATCCAGATCATCCCCGAGAACCAGCTCGACGCCGCGGCATCGACCGAGCCTGTGAGCCGCTATTTCGCGCCCGACAGCATAGTCGGCTTCTTCGATTACGAGTACTGCCGGCGCCGCATGGACATGCTCTGCCAGGAGAAGACGGACGATATGGACGACCGCCTGCTCATAGGCGGCGGAGACTTCATGGACGGTCTTCGCCGGCAAGGATTCCAGATGATGGAATTCGGACCGCAGAGCCATTTTCCCCAAACCACGGCCATCGACTTCCATTGCGCCCCCCAGGACAGCTTCGGCAAGAACTTCGACCTGGCCGCCGAGCGCATCGCCGCCTACCTCGACGACAACTACCGCCTGTATATCCTCTCGACCAGCCACAAGCAGGTGGAGCGCATCCGCTCCATCTTCAGGGAACGCAATGGGAACATTGTCTTTGAAGAAGTGGAAAACACTCTGCATGAGGGATTTATCGACCATAGCCTAAAGTGTCTGTTCTATACCGACCACCAGCTGTTCGACCGTTTCCACAAATACAGCCTGCGCAGCGATGCCGCCCGCCAGGGCAAGATGGCCCTCACCCTGAAGGAACTGATGCAGTTCAAATACGGCGACTACGTGGTGCACATGGACCACGGCATCGGCCGTTTCGGCGGGCTGTTCAAAATCACGCAGAACGGCAAGGAGCAGGAAGTGCTCAAGATCATGTACAAGGACAACGATGTCGTGCTGGTGAGCATCCATAACCTGCATCGCGTGGCCAAATACCGCGGCAAGGAAGGCGAAGAACCCACCATCCACAAGTTGAGCGGCGGTGCCTGGGAACGCGTCAAGGAGCGCAGCAAGAAGAAGATCAAGGACATCGCCCGCGACCTGATCAAGCTCTATGCCGCACGCCTGCAGGAAAGAGGCTTTGCCTTCAGTCCCGACAGCTACCTGCAGGAGGCCCTCGAAGCCTCCTTTATCTATGAGGACACCCCCGACCAGAGCAAAGCCACGGCCGAAGTCAAGAAAGACATGGAAAGCGCCAAGCCCATGGACCGCCTCGTCTGCGGCGACGTGGGCTTCGGCAAGACCGAGATAGCCGTCCGCGCCGCTTTCAAGGCCGCCACCGACGGCAAGCAGGTGGCGGTGCTGGTGCCCACCACCGTACTGGCCCTGCAGCATTACAACACCTTCAAGGAAAGGCTCAAAGACCTGCCCTGCACGGTCGATTACCTGAGCCGCACCCGCTCCAGCGGCGACATCCGCAAGCTGCTGGCCAGCCTCAAGGAAGGCCGGCCCGACATCTTGATCGGCACCCACCGCATCATAGGCAAAGATGTCAAGTTCAAGGATTTGGGACTGCTCATCATAGACTAGTAACAGAAATTCTGTGTCAGCGTCAAGGAGAAGCTCCGCCAGCTGAAGACCCAGGTCGATACGCTCACCCTCACCGCCACGCCCATTCCGCGCACCTTGCAGTTCTCGCTGATGGGCGCCCGCGACCTTTCGGTGCTCTCCAACCCGCCGCCCAACCGCTATCCCATCCAGACCGAGATCTACACCTTCGACAAGGAGATCATCCGCGAAGGCATCCTCCAGGAACTCTCCCGCAACGGCCAGGTTTTCTTCATCCACAACCACATCAGCGACCTGCCCGACCTGCAGGAACTGATCCGCCGCACCGTGCCCCAGGCCCGAACGGTCATCGCCCACGGCCAGATGCCCGGCGAGCAGATGGAACAGATCATCATCGACTTCATCAACTACGAATACGACGTGCTCATCTGCACGAGCATCGTCGAGAACGGCATCGACATTCCCAATGCCAACACCATCTTTGTCGACAACGCCCACAAGTTCGGACTGAGCGACCTGCACCAGCTGCGCGGCCGCGTGGGCCGGAGCAACAAGAAAGCCTACTGCTATTTGCTGGCCCCGCCCACCGAAAGCCTCACGCCCGATGCCAAGCGCCGCCTGCAGGCCATCGAGAGCTTTGCCGAGCTGGGCAGCGGCCTGAACATCGCCATGCAGGACCTCGACATCCGCGGTGCCGGCAACATGCTCGGAGCCGAACAGAGCGGCTTTATCGCCGATTTGGGCTTCGAGACCTACCAGCAGATCCTCAAGGAGGCCATGCAGGAGCTCAAAGACGACGAGTTTGCCGAACTCTACAAGGACGAGGCCGTCCAGGAGGCCCAGACCAACCGGCAGTTTGTGGCCGACTGCCAACTGGAATCGGACCTGGCCCTGTATTTCGACGAAAGCTATGTGCCGGGCTCCTCAGAACGCATGAGCCTCTACCGCGAGATGGACCAGTTGGACGACGAAAAAGCGGTGAAAGCCTTCGAGCAGCGCCTCACCGACCGCTTCGGCCCTCTGCCCAAGGAGGCCGCCGATTTGTTGGAGTTCATACGTATTAAGCTGTTGGCCAAGCAACTGGGCATCGAGAAACTCATCCTCAAGGAAGACCGGATGATCTGCTATTTTGTGTCGAACCTGCAATCGACCTTCTACCAGTCGGACACCTTCGGCAGCATCCTGCAATACGCCACCGACCACTACCGTCAGACCCGTCTGCGCGAAGCCGCCGGCAAACGCTCGATGACCATCACCGGCATTGCCGACACCCATACCGCTTTCCTCTGCCTCCAAGAGATGCTACCCGGCTTTGACGCCGACAGCGCCAAGTCCTAGGGATTTCCGGCGAGATGGTCGCCGATGACATAGCGAAAGTCGTCGAAACGGGCTATGCCTTCGTTGGCCCGGGGATGATAGCAGAACAAGCCCACGCGGGTGCCCTTCCAATATCCGCTCCGTTGGGCGAAAGGCTCGCCCACAGGCTGCATGGAATCGGGCTCCGGCCCTGCCGTGAAACAAAAACGGTTGGCCTCGGCATCGTAGTCGAGCCCCAGGAACAGCGTCTCCGTCACCGGGAAATCCTCAAGACAGGTGAAGGACTGTCCATCGTCCAGATATAAGCACAAGCGGCCTTCGTGCCGGGTCACACCCACCGCGTAGAACGTCCGCCCCAGGGAGGCAAGTCCGGCGCAAGCCCCCTGAATTTCATTCACATCAAGTTTTACCGAAATCCGTCCCTGCCAGCCCATAATTTTCTGGGTCAAAATATTATGGGCCATTTTCAGGCCATCGCCCTGCTGGGCCCGGAGGGTCAGGCAGCCGGCCGGGTCGTCGAGGCTCCAGCAACTATCGTGCGGATTGTGGCAGAACTGCCACTGAGGAGCCAGCCCAGGGGCATTGAAATCGTCCGAAGTCTGCGGAAGGGATGGCCGTCGCGTCCCGTGCCCCTTGGGCATCTTCCAGCGGCCGACCGGATTGCCCACGCCGTTGCCGTCCAAATCCACACCCATCAGAGGCCATCCATCCTCCCAGCGCACCGGTTGCAGGTGCACCACGCGCCCCAGCGGGTTGGTTTCCTGGAAATGGAAAAACCACCATTCCCCTTTCGGCGTGTCCACCAAGGCCCCCTGATGCGGCCCGTTGACAGACGTAGGGCCTTGTTCGAGCACTACGCGGCGCTCATAGGGGCCATACAGATTGCGTGAGCGAAGCACCGTCTGCCAGCCCTGCCCCACGCCGCCTTCGGGAATGACCAGATAGTACCAGCCTTCCCGTTGCAAGAACTTGGTCCCTTCCGCCACAGGCCCCGTATAGATGGTATCGCCCTCGTCCAGCAGGCTGCGGCCGTCGGCGCTCATGCGATGCAGGATGATGGGGCCGGCCCCGTGCGCACTGCGGCCCAGGTAAGCCTGTCCCTGTTCGTCCCATACGGGGCAGGGATCTTCCCATTTGGCCACCTTCTTGACGTGGCACAAGGGCGCCCAAGGGCCTTCCGGCTTTTCGGCGGTGGTCATGAACAATCCTTCTTCGGGCGTGCAGAAATAGACCCAGAAACGACCGTCGTGATAACGGATGGATGGAGCCCACGAGCCGCCCGCATAATGCCGGTTCTCGTCCCAGCCCGGCAAATCGAAGCGGCTGTAGAGCTGGGTCAGGATCCGCCAATTGACCATGTCGTCCGATTCGAGCAACTGCATGCCCAGAAAATGGAAGTCCGAGGCCACCATGTAGTATTTCCGGCCCACCCGGATCACATCCGGATCGGAATAGTCGGCATTGAGTACGGGATTGATGTAAGTGCCGTCGTCCTGGTCGCCCCAGAGGCTGCCGGACCCGGGTCGTGCGCCGCCCTGCCTGCCGGAGCAGGCCACCACGGCAGTCATGGCGACAAGCAGCGCCGCAGACAGGGTCAAATGCATTCTTCTCATCCCGGCTAATTGGAGGCAGGGCTATCTGGCCATGCGGTAGATACTTTCCAGATCTTTGGTTTCCAACACCTTGAAGTGTCCCTGTGTCATGCTGTAGTCGCGGCTGCACTTGCGCACCATCTCCTGGATCTCGTCGTCGGTGAGATCGCGACCGATCAGTTCGTGGATATTCACAGGCATGCCGATGGCATGGTAGAAGCGCTCCATGGCCTCGATGCCGCGCAGGGCCGTGCCTTCGGGATCGGAATAATCGTTCTCGACGCCCATCACCTCGACGGCAAAGCGTACGAAACGGCTCACATTCTCCCGATAGACATAGCGGGCCCAACTGGGCCAGACAGCCGCCAACGCGGCTCCGTGAGTGGCATCGAAAAGGGCGCTCAGTTCGTGGCCCAGCTGGTGCGTGGCCCAATCGTCCTGCATGCCGCAGCCCACCAGGCCGTTGTGGGCCAGGCTGCCGCCCCACATGATCATGGCGCGGTGACGGTAGTTGCAGGGGTCCTTCAGCACCTCGAAGACACTGTCTTTCATGGTGCGCAGGATGCCTTCGGCCACCTCGGTGGTAAGCGTCATGTCGTCGTCGTGCGTGAAATAGCGTTCCATGATGTGCATCATGATGTCGGTCACCCCGGCAGCCGTCTGCCACTCAGGCAGCGTGTAGCTGCGCTCGGGATTCATGATGGCGAAGCGCGGACGGCAATAAGGGCTGGTATAGCCCCGCTTGACATCGCCGTCCTCGTTGCTGATCACGCTCGATTCGCTCATCTCACTGCCTGCGGCCGGGATGGTGAGCACCACGCCCAAGGGCAGACAAGCCTCGGCTTTGGCCTTGCCTGCGTAAAAGTCCCAGACATCTCCTTGATAGACAACGCCGTAACCAATTGCCTTGCAGGAGTCGATGACACTGCCGCCGCCGACGGCCACGAGAAAGTCGATCCCCTCCCGGCGGCAAAGTTCGATCCCTTCACGCACCTTGGACAGGCGGGGATTGGGCACGACACCGCCCAGTTCAAAGACCTGGAGACCGGCTTCGCGCAACTGTTTGCAGACCTTGTCCAAGAGGCCCGACTTGCGGGCGCTCTGACCGCCGTAATGCACCAACACTTTGCGACCGCCGTACTTGAGCACCTCGGCCGCCACTTTCTCCTCAGATTCCACTCCGAACACCACTTCGGTCGGAGCATAATAGACAAAGTCTTTCATTATACTGAATATTAATGGTTTATAAATTCTATTCTGTCCAATCCCCTACGCCCTTATCCGCAGTGGAAATAGCGCAGCACCAGTTTCTGGATTTCGCCGGGGTTGCCTTCGATGTCGCGGCGCAAGGTTTCGTCCTTGAAGGCCCGCAACTGGGCGATGATGCCGTCGATCATGGCCGGCGAGAACACGCCGTACTCCTCGAAGACCTTGCGCTGGCGCTCCAGACAGGCCGCGCTGGCCACGCAGGAATCGGGCAGCTGGTCCAAGGTGGCCAGGCGCGAGGCGTTCTCGGCCGCGTGGATATTGACGTTGACATAGGTCCTCTCGGCCACTTCCAGGGCGTCCTTCATCTCAAAACCATGGCGGCAGGCCACGCAAAGGCCGGCCAGCAACTGGTAGAGATCGGCGCTTCCGTCGGGCGAACGCATCTCGACGGTCTGCTTGATGCTGGTGTCGTAGGCCGTAGGAGGCTCCAGCGGATTGGCCGAGCGGCTCATGTCCACGTCGGCGGCCCAACCCAGGGGCACGCGAACCAGCACCGAGCGGTTGCGGTCGCCCCAGCATACGTTGGTGGGGGCTTCCTGATGCGGCACCAGCCGGAAATAGCTCATCGGATTCTTGTTGCCGAAAGCCGTGATCGAGGGAGCCAGGTCCATCATGCCGGCAATCATGCGGCAGGCGCTCTGGCTCAGCACACCGCCCGACAGCATCTGATTCTTGCCGTCCTTCACCATGCGCATGTGGATATGCAGGCCCGAACCGGCCTTGCCGGTGGTGATTTTGGGCGCGAAGGTCACGTCGTAGCCCATCTGGTAGCCCAGGTTGCGGATGACCCATTTGGCCACCATCAGCTGGTCGGCCGCCTGCTCCACGGGCACGGGCAGGAATTCGATTTCGTTCTGCTCGTAGTTCTTGCCGTCGAGCGAGAAATTGCCCACTTCGCTGTGGCCGTACTTGATTTGTCCGCCGGCTTGCGAGATATACTGCATGCAACGCGTGCGGAAATCGCCGCCTTTGGCATAGGGGGCCGATTCGTGGTAGCCGCGCTGGTCCTGGGCAGGATAGACTTCCTCATCGTCGCTGATGACGTAATACTCCAACTCGCCCATGGCCTGGAACTCCATGCCCGTGACCTGACGGAAAGCCTCCGCGGCCTTGTGCAGCGTATGTTCGGGCGATGACTCCAAGGGATGGCCGTCCTTGTCGAAAAACGAGCAAAGCATCGTCACCGTGGGGATCTCGGCAAAAGGATCGACAAAGGCCGTGCGGAAACGCGGCAGCACGTACAGGTCGCTCGAACCGGCCTGGATAAAGGAGAACAGGCTGGATCCATCGACCCGCTCGCCGCAAGACAGGATGGTGTCGAGGTAAGAGAGGTCGTTGACCACGAAGTTGAGTGTTTTGAGCCGGCCGTCACCGCCGGGATACATGAAATTGACCATGCGGATGTCGTTCTTTACCATGTAGTCGATGATGTCGGCCTTGGTAAACTCAGCCGCAGGCTTCTGCAAGAAAGCCACAATGGGGTTGGCATTCAGGATAAGTTGGTTGTTGTTCATATGATTGTTGATTGTGATTGATGATTGTCGTTGGTGGTTACAGGATCGTTTCCATGCCGGTTTTCTGTACGTGCATTCCCATGCTGCGATAGAAAGCCAGGGCCGCATCGTTGCCCTCCCATACATTGAGCGTGACATTGTAGCAGTCCATCGACCGGGCAAAATCCAACACATAGTCATAGAGGGCCTTGCCCACATGCCGGCCGCGGGCCGCCTCATCGACACAAATGTCGTCGATATAGAGCGTCTTGATGTCCTGCAGCAGGCGGTGGTCCTTGATCTCAGAGAGCTGGCAGAAGGCATGGCCAAGGATTTTTCCGCCGTCTTCAAAGACAAAGACAGCTTTGTCCGTATCGTCGAGCAAGTCAGACAGTTCCTGCTCGGTATATTTGGTCGTCCCGGACTTGAACAAATCGGGCCGGATGTCGTGATGCACCGCGGCGACCTGGTACAACAGCGCCATCAAACCCGGAATATCATTTTTATTGGCTCTTCTGATCATCATTTTATTCAAATATCATGCCTTGGACAAGGCCTCCAGGAGTTCGTCCATCGAACAGCAGACCCCGTCGAATAGTTTATACATCAATTCCGGTTCCTGACGCTCAGGAATATAGACAATGGTGGTCCGTCCTTTGCCGGCAAACCATCCCGCCTCCGTATGGGCGCTTCTGCCGCATGGCAACAACAGCACGCAGACATCGCAGTCTTCCATGGCCTCGATGTCGTTGTTGAACTGATGCACGGCCTTCTCGTGCTGCAGCATGTCGCGATAGTGCTGCGGCGACCAGGCCATATAGTTGTCGTCCAGACTGCTCCACTGGAATCCGTGACCGCCCGACGGCGGATTGCGGAAATCGTAAACATCGTGTCCGGCTTCCCTCAACTTGGCCACCACCTCGGGGAAATACCCGTTGCGCCAACTGCTTGCTACATAAACTTTGTGTTTCATAATGCTGTGGTTATTCATGAATCTTGTTATGCATTTCCTTCTCAAAAATATCCTGGGCAATGATCCGGTAATGAGGATGATAGGCCTCGCTGAAAGCTTCGCTGTGATGCAGGATCAGGTGGTCGCCGGCCATAATGGTATCGATTACCGCCAAATCTTGCGCCGCATCGGGAATACCGGCAAAATCATGTCGGATGCAAGCAGCAATGGCCGCCCACTGCCGGCGCCACTGCTCGGGCGCTTCGTGAAAGCCTGCGTTGGCACTGCGCACAAAGGCATCCAGATAGTCGTCCTCACTGATCAGACCGTCCAGTACCACCGACAGATCCACCCGGACATAATTGCCCTGGTCGCCCACCGGGAAATGGCGCAAAGCCGGCTTTTCATACTTGCCGCTGTCCAAATCCTGCCGATAGGCCGACAGTTCCCAGCTGAGATAGGCCTTGGCAGCCTCCGCATTGGGAATCAGATGCTCCGGCCCCAGCTTGTCCTGGCAGAAACACTTGTAGATGTCCTGCACCCTCGACTCGGGATACACTTCCAGCTGCCGCTCGATGGCCTGCCTCACCGACCGCGCTTCAGCCCGCTTGCCCGCACTTCCTCCGCAGCCCGTCAACAGGCTGACACTAAGCACAATGGTCGAAATCAAAATGATTGGTTTCATTGGAGAGATGTTTCGAGCAAAGATAGGCATAAAAGATAATCGGCAATTGAAAAGATATGGCAGGCGATCCATATAACATCTAAAAGGCATCCTCTGCTTGAGGCTTTATCAATTCTAAGAAGTCTGATGGACTTATCACCTTCGAAGTCTTAGGATAATGCTTGATGTTGCCTGTAATAAGGTAAGAATCATCAACACTCAAGGATACTTCGTAAAACAGACGATCGTCCTCATCGGGCATAGATTCAAGATATGCCGTCCGCAAAGTCTCAATTCCATATACCCTGATATATGAAATCAATGCATCGGCCACACCTGGCAGGATCTTGAATTTTGCACGATGTAGCACTTCCTGGTATTCTTCAATGATATTATTGTCGTACAATGGGGTAAAGTCTCCATCAAGCAACGACCTAACAACCATGGCCGTTGCTGACAACGAATTGTGAGTGATAAGGGCTGATACCAGTACGTTGGTATCAATAACTGCATAAATCATACCTTCGCACTCTTCCTTTTACGGATATCTTTCCTTGCCGCACGAATTTCCATGTTGATTTCATTCAGCGACAGTTCCGGCTCTTTGCTCAATTCCGCAACACTCCTTTGTTGCATATATAAATCCAGCGCACTTGGTGAGCCTTTGATGGCAAAAGGAATACTGCGGCTTCTTATCACCGCTTTCACATAGATGTTGAACGCAGTATTCGCACTCATGCCAAACTGTTCGCAGAGCGCGTCGAACTGCGATTTCATTTCAGAGTCCATTCTAACTGTAACCGACGATTGAGCCATAGGTCTATATCATTAATACTGACATTATGATAGCAAAATGCCATCATTTCGATGGCAAATATACAACAATATGTCCAACGACACAAATTATATTCAGATTTTGTTTCTTTACCGCCATTTGGTCCATGAAAATGAAAGCATCAGACAGAATTGAATCTATTATATCTTTCTGAATTTTAGTTAGTTCGATTATTGTCACATCACCGCCAACTATACCGCCATTCTCGTTGGTATAGATCTGGGCGACATTCACCTCGACCTTGAATGCCGTGATAAGATTAACGTTGAACACAGTGGGCTGGTTACCACTTTTCTTCATAGCCACCGCTGCACCGCCCTCCTTCTGTATCAAATCCTGCAAGCCTTGCAGAAATTTAAGGATGGCTGAAACGGCACGTACATTTGTATTTGAGTTTATTATTATTCTTTTTATCTTTGGCGAAAAAGATTCCAACATATGCAATACTACGAAGAAAGTCAGATTGATCTGCCCTTGCCATTTTTGCAACACACCACAATTCTGTATGTGGACGGCATGGCCGACAAGACTCTTGTCCGTACGGGGAGAAAGATTCACAAACCATTCAAAGAATATGGTTTAAAGTTCCTCCTCCTGCCTGAATTAAAAAAGTCTTTGAAACCATCCATTATTGGCTATCTGTTTCCCGGCAGCCAAAGAAGTTTGGATATCGGGCAGATGTATCACAATATCATTGACTTCACAGGTCTGGATGGTCAGTCGGGTTTTTTGTATAAAATAGGTGAGGATTCTTTTTTTTATGCCCTGCCAGAGTTCTCTCAAGAGAAAGAATTTATAAATGCCGCATACGACTTCATCAATTTCCTTTTTTTTACGCGATCGGCAGCCAAAAACGATTCAAAAGAAATCATTCGCAACAGGTATGCTGATTTAGATGAAATATCAGACTTACGCTTCTCTATTTCCGAGGCATGCTATTCTGTCGCTGCCGACAGTATGCCACCGTCCGATGCGGAAAAAGTCAAAGTAGCTGAAGAAAAAGAGGTTGAACAAAAGTTGGACAGCCGTACACGACTGATACTGAGAATATGGAAAAGAATCGAGAAGAGGTTCAATATCACCATCGAAGACCTCAGGATCATTTTGGCTTTACCGGTGAAACTTAGCCGCATAAAGATTGCATGGTCGGGCAAAATCACCCTCCCCGATTGGGAGGGTTCGCCGGAAGTGAAGATGGACAAACTCACCAAGGCACTTTATTTCTTCTACCTGCGCCATCCCGAAGGAATAGCCCAGAAAGACCTGGTCGATTATGAACAGGAGATCCTGGGCTATTACAGTCGCATCAGCGGCTGCGATGATCCGGAAAAAATCCGTGAGAGTGTCAGGAACTTTGTCAATCCCCTCAACAACAGCGTCAACGTGAGCATGTCGCGTATCAAAAAGGCTTTCAAGGATATTGTGGACGATCGCATCGCCCAGTTCTACTATATCAAAGGGCAGGCCGGAGAGCCGCGCAAAATCGCCATCGATCGCGACCTGGTCATCTGGGAACACTGAGGTTCCCGCTTAGTCTATACTGTCGTCAAACAGGTCTTTTATCGCCGCATACACACCTTGTTCTTCCATCACAGACCACTGGACCCCGGCCTTTTGCCTGGCCTTGTTGAATTTCATGCTCATCAGGGCTATGCCTTCGCCTGTGGCATCGTAGTTCAAGGCGTTGCAGATGTTCAGATCGCGAGCCACCTCCACGGCATCCTGGTTGGCACCGATATAAGCGAGTGTCCAGCCTTTCTTGCGCAGACGGTCCACCAACGACTTGACGGCCTTACCGGAATACTCTTCGGATGAATTCTCCATGCCGTCGGTGATGACAGTGGCCAAGACGCGGTCTGTCTTGTACACCCTTTTTTCCATCTTGCTCAAGGTCTTGCCCATCGCATCGTAGAGGGGCGTGCATCCACCGGGGTGGTAATCTTTCTCGGTGAAGTTCTTGATCCGATCGATGGGTACCCGGTCGCGGCGTGTCTTGACTCCTTCTATGCCACTGCCCTCGAACGTGACAATCGAAACATAGTTCTGCTGCTCGGGATGCTCTTCCTGTTCGCGGCGGATACCGCTCAGCACTTCGTTCATGCTGGCGATGGTCTCATGGTAGATGGACGACATGCTCCCGCTTTCGTCCAGAATGATTACGTTGTAAATGTTCATAACTGCTTGTTTTATTGGTTTACAACGCAAAAATACACCCCGCCGCCACCGCTCTCCTAATACCTGCAAGGCTTGCAGTGATGACAAAAAGACGGCGTTCAGTGCTGCGGGGCGGCCCAGAAGGGAACGGGATCGGAGGTGACGGTGTTGCCGCCGCCGACCCGGAAGGGTTTGAAACCCGAAGGGACCAGCATATAGTAGTGGTCGCGGATCACGTCTTTGACACTGTAATCTTCCTGATAATAGGATAATTCGCCCCAGCACGAAAACCAGTAGGTATTTTTGACCATGTAGGCGTAGTACGAGTCCTTCTTGGAGCTGCCGGGGCCGAATCCGGGATGGACCATCATCTTTCGACCGGCAAGGTAACTCTCCCTTATTTCAATGAGCGACAAGGGAGTCTCGTTCATGTCGGATAGATAGTTTCCCCCATTGTCCGTATCGATCATGGCCCATTTGCCCAACTCCGGCAACCAGACTTCGTTGACCACATGGCAATCGTTGTCCAGGGAATCCTCGGGCATACAAGTGACATATTTGGCATCTATGCCGGCAGCCAGGAAGAGTTCGAACGACAACAGGCTGTGCAGGCGGCAATTGAAGGCAGGAGCGACCGTCTTGGTGTATTCCCAAAGACCGATGGCATTGACCGATTCGGGCCATTTCCACTGGTTGTCGTGCGGGATGTTCGAAGCGACAAAGCGTCCGATGGCAAGGGCTTTCGACCAGGTATCCGACTCGGGGGCGTAAAGCGTGTCGAGTTGGAAATAATCCCTGATCTCCCTGGCCCGGGCCGTATCCTGGATAATCCGGATTTGGCAGGAGGAAGTATCCTCCACGTATGGGCCGGAGGCGCGAAGCGTATCCATGTATTCACCCAACATGAAAAGATGGTTGGGACTGATGTTCACATCAAAACAAGGCTTGGCATATACACAGATGATGACCAACACCGTAGCTATGACACCAACGATGGCGAAGAAATTGCGGAGACAGCGAAACAGTTTTTTCATGAGCGGTCGTTTTTAATCGGACGCAAAGATAAAGAAA
>JAGDCW010000066.1 GCA_017958305.1 Bacteroidales bacterium
CAACATTGTCTTTTCCGACACCAACACCCACTTCCGGGGAGCCGAGAACTTCCGGCGTAGCGGGGAGGTGGATGCGATGCGCATCCCCAAGGACGCCTACTATGCGCATGAAATCATGTGGGGCGGCTGGGTCAACACCGAAAGCAAATACTACAAGACCCATATCGTCGGCCACTGGAACTACGCCCCGGGGATGGTCAAGGATGTTTACGTGGTGTCCAACGCCGAGCGGGTCGAGCTGTTTGTCAACGGCATCAGCCAGGGATTCGGCGAGCGCAGCTACCAGTTCCTGTTCCGCTTCAAGGATGTCAAGTTCAGTCCGGGACGGATCCGGGCGGTGGGCTATGACGCCCAGGGCAAGGAAATCGGCGAAGAGTCCGTCCTGCGCACCGCAGACGAGCCCCAGGCCGTCCGCCTGAGCCTGCACCAGGGTCCTGGCGGCTTCAAGGCCGACGGTTCCGACATGGCTCTGGTCACCGCCGAGGTAATCGACAAGGACGGACAGCGCTGTCCGCTGGCCGACAACCTGCTGCACTTCCAAGTGGACGGACCGGCCGAGTTCCGCGGCGGCATCGCCATCGGCAGGGACGACAACTACGTCTTGTCGAAAGACCTGCCCGTCGAGGCCGGCGTGAACCGCGTGCTGCTGCGTGCCACCCGGCGCGAGGGCAAAGTGACGCTGATTGCCACAGCCGACGGCCTCAGGCCCGACACGGTCAGTTTCAACGCCAAGGCCGTCGAGATCAAGAACGGCCTGACCACCTGGTTCCCCAAGGACGAGCTCGTTCCGTGGCTGTGGCGGGGCGCCACGCCCAACACGCCCTCCTTCACCATAGCCCGCGTGCCGGTGTCCATCCGCCGGGCTACGGCCGGCAGCCACACGCAGGAGGCTGTGAAGAGTTTTGACGACAACGAGAACACCGAGTGGATCAACGACGGCACGCAGGCCACCGCCTGGATCGAGTACCAGCTTTCACGCCGGGCACCGCTCAGCGAGATGTGCCTCAAGTTGACCGGCTGGCGGCACAGCTCCTACCACCTGCGCGTGACGGGCTACTATACCGACGACAACCAGCAGGAACAGTCGGTGGTGCTTTGGCAGGGACACACGCCCCTGAGCCTGGGCTATGTCACCTTGCCGCTGGCCGCCACCGAAAGCCTGGACCGGGTCCGCATCGAGACTGTCGATGAGCGGCAGGAGCACACGGCTCCGATTGTCGCTATGGAAGACTATGCCGAGCCCGACCGCATCCGGGCCACGAAGGGCAACGCGCCCGAAGGGCAGCTGCGCATCGTCGAAGTTGAATTCTACACCCGGACACTGGGTAGCGGACGATAAAGAAAACTATTACAACACATATAATTATGAAGACCATACGTTTTTGTCTGTTTGTCAGCCTAGCCTGCCTCCTGGCCTGGGGTTGCCAGGGCAAGAAATCCGACAAGGCGGCTCCGGTGCAGGACACCGCCATTTTCCAGGAATATGTTTCGGGCTATACTTCCGGCCTGATCCATCGTTCCGACCCCATCATCATCAAGTTTTCGCGGGACATGGTCCCGTCCGACCAAGTGGACAAGGGCCTGGACGCCCAGGCGGCCGGACTGAGGTTCCAGCCCGCCATTGCCGGCGAGGCCCTTTGGACCAACCGCAGCACCTTGGTTTTCACCCCCAGGCAGCCGCTCGACTGGGACACCCGCTACCAGGCCACGTTCCGGCTGTCGCAATGGCAGCAGGTGCCCGCCTCGCTGGCCGAACTGCACTTTACGTTCATCACCGACAAAAAGGCCCTGCGGCTGCAGGAACCCGTATTGGAAGCTGTCGCAGCGGGCAAATACCGCATTTCGGGGCGCATCGAGACTTCCGACCTGATAGAGGCCAGGGAGATCGAATCGGTGCTGGCCGCCAAACGCGAACGGAAAACGCTCAAGATCCAATGGGAGCACCCTGCTTCGAGTCTTCAGCACTTGTTCACCATCGACGACATTGAGGCCGCTCCCGCCTCCTCGGTCGTGGAGATTACGCTTGACAGCGAAAAGATCGGTGCGCCGGGCAAGACGGCCTATCAGATCACCGTGCCCGGCAGTGAAAGTTTCGATCTCCTCTCGGCCGAAGTCTCGGGGCAGGAAGACCAAGTGGTCAAACTGCGTTTTTCCAGCCCCGTCAAACACACTACCGACATGCGGGGCCTGATTTCGCTCGATGGCGCCGGCATCAACATCCAGTCGGAAGGGTCGATTGTCAGGCTTTATCCCAGGGAGAAAATCTACGGGGAAAGCCAGCTGTGGCTTTCCGAAGACCTGCAGAGCACCAAAGGTGTGAAACTGGGCAAGGAATACCGCCGCACTCTTTCCTTCGGTTCCACGCCGCCTGCCGTCAAAATGAGCGGCAAGGGCACCATCATCCCCGAAGGCGGGCCGCTCTACATCCCCTTCGAGGCTGTGGCCCTGAAGGCGGTAGATGTGCGCATCACACAAGTATTCAACAACAACATCCACCAGTTCCTGCAGGACAACGAGCTGAGTGAAAGCTACAGCTACTACCTCAGGAAGGTGGGTCGCATCATCAAGCGGGCCAAGGTCAGCCTCGAAGACCAGGGTGCCCGCAACCTGCAGGATTGGAACACCTTCAAACTCGATCTGGGCTCGCTCATCGACGTGGAGCCCGGGGCGCTCTACAATGTTGAGATCGGCTTCCGCAAAGAGTATGCCTTGTTTGCCGACTGCAGTCCGGAAGACGAGAAGCACATGGACGGCATCCTGGTGCCCATCGAGGAGGAAGACCTCTATCCCGGCTATACCTACGACATGGCCTACTACAAGCTCGACTACGACTGGCGCAAGCGCAACAATCCCTGCTCCTATGCCTACTATGCTTCCTGGAAGTTTGCCAACCGCAACGTGATGAGTTCCCACCTGGGCATCATTGCCAAGGCGGACCAGGGCGGCAAGACCTATGTCTATGTGACCAACCTGCTCACGGCCAAGCCCGAAAGCGGCGTGCAAGTCGATCTCTTCGACTACCAGAACCAGCCGGTCGGCCAGGGCAGCACGGATCAAAGCGGCATGTTCTCGGTCAAATGTTCCCAGACGCCCTTCCTTTTGATCGCCCAGAAGGGCAACCAGAAAGGATTTTTGAAACTGGACAACGGCACGGCCCTGTCGTACAGCAATTTCGACATCGGCGGCAAGCAACAGCAGAAAGGCGTCAAAGGCTTCCTCTATGCCGAGCGCGGTGTCTGGCGGCCGGGCGACAGCATCTATTTGAACTTTGTGCTGGAGGACAAGCTGAAATCCCTGCCCGAAGGCTGCCCCATGGTCTTGGAGGTGCACAATCCGCAAGGGCAGTTGGTCAAGAAGATCCTGGCCAAAAAATCGCAAAGCAGCATCTATCCCTATTGGTTCAAGACCGAGGCCGACGATCCCACCGGCAACTGGCAGGCCGTGGTCAAAATCGGCAACCTGGAGTTCCGCCGCTCGCTCAGCGTGGAGACCGTCAAGCCCAACCGGCTGAAGATAGACCTCAACCTGGCCGACAGCATGCTGCACTCCGGGCTGGGGACACCGGCCACGATCCAGGCCAAATGGCTCACCGGCGCACCGGCCTCGGGGGCGGCCGTCGATATCACCGCCACGCTCCGGCCCACGAAGACCAGTTTCAGCACCTATCCGCAATACGATTTCTCGCGGCCCTGGGCCGATGAATACTCCTCGGACGGCTTCCGCCTGTTCGAGGGCTCCTTGGACGGCGAAGGCAAGGCGGCCTTCGACATCCAGTTGACCCACAACGAAGAAGCCGCCGGCCTCTTCCGCATGGAAATGAACACCAAGGTGGCCGAAAGCGGCGGCGGGTTCAGCACCACCGTGCAGCATTGCGTCTTCTCGCCCTACCGGCACTATGCCGGCCTGCTCGTCGACTACGACTACAAGCCCTGGAACAAACTCAACAGCGATGCGTCGCACGACATCAAGATCATCACGGTCGATGAGAACGGACGGGGCGTCGATATGGACAACATCCAGGTGAGCCTCTACGACCTGGACTACCACTGGTGGTACCAGAGCAACCGGCTCAACCTGGCCTCCTACGCCGGCAAGACCTACCACAAGCCGGTGCTGAGCCAGACCCTGCAATCGCGTTCCGGCGGCCAGGCCACCTTCACCCTGCCCGCCCAGGAAGACCGCTACGGCAGTCACCTGCTGCTGGTCCGCCTGCCCGACGGGCACACCGCCGGGCAAGTCTTCTACCTGGGTCAGGCCTGGGCCGACGAAAGCAACCGGAGCGACGCCCAGATGCTGGCCTTGATGACCGACAAGAAGAGCTACCAGACGGGCGAGGAGGTCTGCCTGCAATTCCCGGCCTCCGACCAGAGCCTGGCCCTTGTCACCCTGGAAAACAGCCAGGGCGTGCTCAAACAGGAGTTTGTCCGGCCCACAGGCAACATGGCCGAGTACCGCTTCCGCGTCACTGGCGACATGGCCCCCAACATCTACGCTTGCGTGCATCTGCTCCAGCCGCATGCCCAGACGGTCAACGACCGGCCCATCCGCCTTTACGGCGTCACCCCGGTGCTGGTCGAGGACAAGACCACCCACCTTCGTCCGGTATTGAACCTGCCCAAGGAAATACGTCCCCGGCAGTCGTTCAAGATCAAGGTCAGGGAGCAGGACAAACGGCCCATGGACTACAGCCTGGCCATCGTCGATGAAGGGCTGTTGAACCTGACCCGCTTCCGCACGCCCGATCCTTGGGAGCACTTCTATGCCCGCGAAGCCCTGGGCACCAAGACCTACGATTTGTACAAGGAGGTGGCCGGCGCGTTTGGCAGCCGCCTGGAAAGCATGTTCTCGGTGGGCGGTTCCGACGAGGCCATCGATGCCTCCCAGAAACAGGCCGAACGCTTCAAGGCGGTGGTCAAGGTGCTGGGGCCCTTCCACCTGGATGCCGGCCGGGAAGCGGTTCATGAAATTGCCCTGCCCGACTACCTGGGGGCCGTGCGTGTCATGGCCGTGGCCGCCGACAACGGCCGCTACGGCTGCGCCCAGAGCGAAGTCTCCGTCCGCGAGCCGCTGATGGTGTTCTCCACCCTGCCGCGCACGCTCAGCCTGGAAGAGAAAGTGAGCCTGCCCGTGAGCGTCTTTGTCTCCGACAACAGCATCAAGAAAGTGAAAGTGAGCCTGGAAAGCATCGACCTGATGCATATCGTGGGCAAGAAAGACACCACGCTCAATGTCGATGGCATGGGAGAATACGACCTGGACTTCCTGCTGCAGACAGGCAGCCGCACCGGCGTGGCCCAGGTCAGGGTGACCGCCGTCGCCGGCAAGGAGAAGAGCAGCCACCTGACCGAGCTGGCCATACGGCAACCCAACACCCCCGTTTTCGAGAGCCGCTTCAAGATGCTCAAGAGCGGGGAGAGCTGGCAACAGACGCTGCCGGCCCTGGGCAGCGAGGGCACCAACTCGGCCAGCATCACGCTGTCGCCCCTGCCGCCGCTCAATCTCGCCCGCTTCATGGACGATTTGGCACAATATGGCCACCGCTCGGCCGAAGGATGCGTTTCATCGGCCTTCCCGCTGCTGTACATCCCCCTGTTCTCGGAGATGGACCAGGACGAGCAGTCGCGCATCAGCCGGCAGGTTGCCGAGTCGATCGAACGCCTGAGCCATTTCCAGACGGCCGACCAGGGCTTTGCCTATTGGCCTGGCTACCACGCCTCGAGTGAATGGCTCAGCGCCTATGCCGCCCACTTCCTCATCGAAGCCGAGAAGGCGGGCTATTCCGTCCCGTCGGCCATGAAGAACGGCTGCATCAACTACCTGCGCAACAAGAGCAACGCCTACCGGACACAGACTTCTTATCTGGACAACTACCTGCAGTGCCACCGGCTCTATATCCTGGCGCTGGCCGGCCAGGCCAACATCACGGCCATGAACCGGCTTCGCAACGCCTCTTCGCTGAACAACCAGAGCAAATACCTGCTGGCTGCC
>JAGDCW010000067.1 GCA_017958305.1 Bacteroidales bacterium
AGGTTGGAGTGTCCGTTCACGCCCGGTATTCCGGCTACAAGACCTGCCGTGTGAATGCCGCCGGTAATCTCACCTGCCACATGCAGGTTCTTGATAACGGCTCCGTCAATCTTGTAGAACGGAGCGGTATTTTCGGCACCGTTCAGATGGGCGGTTATGGTGTGTCCGCCACCGTCAAACGTTCCGCCGAAACAGATGTCTATATAATTGTCTCCGTCCGGCATGGGACCACCTGCGCGCAGGTGTATGTCAATGTCAGCAGTCAGCAGATAATGCTTGTCGTTGTAGTTCCTGTCGGCCAGATTGTAGGCAAACTGCAGCCAGTCGCCCTCATTCTCAATCAGATAGGGACTATTCTCATTGCCGTAACCCTTATAGTTATGATAAACTGACATATAAACATCCTGGGCAGGCATTGTGAGTATCTCGTCACCCATCTCCACAGTCACATCACCTGCGCTGTAGTTGTATCCTATCAGGCCATTATCAAAATAATATGAAACTTCTATAACCACTCTCTCACCGCTGCCGGCATAGAAAACATCGCCCAGCTTCAATCCTATCTCAGATGCCTCAATGCCGCTTGTACTGTAGGTGTTGACAGGAGCAAAATGGGGAATGTATGTGTCAGAGAGATATGTTATACTGTAACCGTGCTTTACCTCGCCCCAGTTGTGATTGAGCGAGTAGCAGTTTGTGTTGGAAACCGAAGAGGCGCTTCTGTCATCGGCATAACTGAATCCTGCGTGCCGTATATTGGTGTAGGTGGCGTTCTCTATGCAGTTCTTTACGGTAATGTTTGTTGCAGGTTTGGTGCACCAACCCACCATTGAGCCCGCATAACTGTCATCAATGGCGCTGGTTGAAGTGATAGTACCGTCAAACAAACAGCCCTCTATGGTGAGTGTGGCCGTATTACCGTGACCTACTATACCGGCGGCTACGACCAATCCGCTCTCGCTGAATGTGGTTATCCCGGCCGATACGTGGCAGTCCTCAATCCTGTTGCCCGTACCCGTTACGCTGCTGGTGATACCAGCAGTGTGCTTTCCACCCTGTATGGTCCCATCCACGTGCAGATGGCTGATGGTGGTGCCCTCAACGTAGGCAAAAGGTGCCGTGCGTCCGCTCGCAGCCGACAGGTTGGCCGTTATGGTGTGGCCTCCGCCATCAAACAATCCACTGAACCGATGGTCGCTTGTACCCACAGGCTTGCTTATGCTGATGTCGCCCATCAGTTTGAATGCGGTTCCTGCAGCAACATTTCCGTTGCTTACTTCGGTTGCCAACATCTCCCAGTCGGCCGAGTTACGAATCAGGTAGGGATCGCTGCCCGTTCCGGCGCCGTCCCAAGCCCAAGCCCCCTGTACTGCTACCGTCAGCAGTATAAAGAGGGACATTTTCTTCATATCCATACGAGCAATCTTGAATTACAGAGACAAAATCAGGCAAAGATAAACAAAAGAGTCCGATTCCGATGCGGCCGGTCCATACTATTTTCGAACCAGGAAAAACTGGAGGAATAATCGTTGGTGAAGTATTGCGAAGACGGTGCGAATGCTTTATCTTTGCTTGCTTTGAAATCGAAGCACCAGGAACAATGAAAATCATCTCATACAATCTCAACGGCATACGCTCGGCCCTGAGCAAGGACCTGACAGGCTATCTGAGGCAGGAGAATGCCGACGTGGTCTGCTTCCAGGAGACCAAGGCCCAGCCCGAGCAGATCGACTCGGCCGTCTTTTGGGAACTGGGCTACCAGTACTGCTACTACCATTCGGCCGAAAAGAAAGGCTACAGCGGCGTGGCCATCCTCTCCAAGCGGCAGCCCGACCGCGTGGTGGTGGGCATGCAAAACGAGATCTACGACCGCGAAGGCCGGGTGCTGCGGGCCGACTGGGGCGATTTCAGCGTGCTCTGCACCTACGTACCCTCGGGCAGCATGGGCGACGAGAGACAAGCCTTCAAGATGCAGTTCCTCTCCGACTACCAGGCCTTTGTCGATCGGCTGCGGCAGGAAAGGCCGCGCTTGCTCATCTGCGGCGATTTCAACATCTGTCACAAACCCATCGACATCAACCACCCCGAACGCCACACCCAAGACTCGGGTTTCCTGCCCGAAGAGCGCGAGTGGATGGACCGCTGGGAGGCCACCGGGCTGGTGGACAGTTTCCGGCAGGTGGACCCCTCGCCCGAAAAATATTCGTGGTGGAGCTTCCGGGCCGGCTCGAGGGCCAAGAACCTGGGCTGGCGCATCGACTACCACTGGATCACCGACAACCTGCGTCCCTGCCTGGCCGACGCCGCCATCCGCAGCGAAGCCGTGCAGAGCGACCACTGCCCCATCATGATCGACCTCAAGATTTCCTGACCCCATGTCGTCCAACAGAGATTTCGGCTTTGGCTTCCGTATCGCCTTTTTCGTCGTCGCGCTGCTCATCATCGTGGCCTCCACCTGGTTTTCCAACCGGCTGGCCCGCCAGATGGCCCGCGAGGAACAGGCCAAGATGGAGTTGTGGGCCGAAGCCATCCGACTGCTGGCCCAGGAAGCCGAGACGGAAGACGCACATTCCGACTATTCCCTCACGCTGAAAATTCTCGAAGGCAACACGAGCATTCCCGTGGTGCTGGTCAACGAGCAGGGCGAGATACAGAGCTATGCCAACATCCGTCTGTCGCCCAAGGATCCCGAAGGCGACCTGGCACGGCGGGCCGCCTCGATCATCGGGCAGGACCGGCGCATCGACGTGAGGCTCAGCGACGAGATCACACAATATGTCTATTATGCCGATTCACTGCATCTCAAGCAGTTGAAATATTTCCCCTACGTGCAGCTGGCCGTCATGTTCCTGTTTCTCGTGGTGACCCTGCTGTCGCTGAGCATTTCCAAGCGGGCCGAGCAGAACCGCGTATGGGTGGGACTGTCCAAGGAGACGGCTCACCAGCTGGGCACGCCCATCTCCTCGCTGCTGGCCTGGGAAGAACTGCTCAAGCTCAAGGACATCGACCCCAGCCTGCTCACCGAGATCGAGAAGGACACACGGCGGCTGCAGACCATCGCCGAGCGTTTCTCGAAAATCGGCAGCGAACCCGCGCCCGAGCCGCAACTGCTGGCACCGGCCGTGGAGAACGCCGTCAATTATATTCGGGGCCGCAGCTCGCAGAAAGTGGTCATCGACACGCATTTCCCCGACGAGGACCTGTGTGTCTGCTTGAACATTCCCCTGTTTGAGTGGGTCATCGAGAACCTGTGCAAGAACGCCATCGACGCCATGGACGGCGACGGACGCATCGACATCACCGCCGGCCGCGAAAGAGGTCAGGTCTATATCGATGTGCAGGACACGGGCAAGGGCATTGCCAAGAACCGCCTGCGCCAGGTCTTCAAGCCGGGCTACACGACCAAGGCGCGCGGCTGGGGGCTGGGGCTGTCGCTGGCCCGGCGCATCGTCGAGCAGTACCACCACGGCAAGATCTTTGTCAAGCAGTCCGAACTGGGCCAGGGAACGACCTTCCGTATTTTGATGAAACAAGTTAAAGACCAATGATATGAAACACCTCGGTAAAATACTCTGTGCCATGGTGGCGGCAGCCATTGTGCTGCTCACCCTCAGGATCTATTTCCCGGAGATCTGGGTCAATACCTCCAAGGTCGCATCGCTCGACGGGGAGAGCCCCTTCCATTTCACGGGCCGCAGTCTGGTTTTTCAAGACCAGCGCATTGCCCTGGGACCCAAGGCCTTCTTTGTCGATGCCAGTCTGTCGGACAAGATGGTGAGGATGTTCCCCTATGTCTATAACGACATACGCGAGGCACTGACGCGCCTGCCTTCGGGCACCGAGGCCGAGCCCGCCGTGCTCTATATCGCCCCCAACGTCTATTGGATCGACGACCCCGACGATCCGGAGATACGCCGGTCCGAACGGGGCGGCACGCCCTACGGCATGGTGCTCGACCAGAGCTGGATATCGCTCTACGGGCTGAGTGCCAAGCCCGAGAACGTGGTGCTGGCCTGCAACCGCGGCCAGACCCAGGGAGCCGACGGCAACTTCACCATGTTCCGATTCACGGGCAACGGCATCCACAGCGAAAACATCACCTTTGGCAACTACTGCAATGTCGATCTGGTGTATCCGCTCAAGCCCGAACTGGGCCGCGAAAAACGTATGAGCGCCATCACCCAGGCCCAGCTCATCACCTGCAACAGCGACAAGGTGACGGCCGTCAACTGCTCTTTTGTGAGCCGCCTGAACATGTGTCCTTTCGTGGGCGCCCGGCGGGCCTTGTTCGAACGTTGCCATTTTGAATGCACCGACGACGCCCTCTGCGGCAACGGCGTGTATGTGGGCTGCGACCTGGACTTCTACAGTTCGAAGCCTTTCTGGAGCACCCAGGGCACCGGCGCCGCCTTCATGGACTGCGATTTCCTGATCCGCACCGACGGCGTCCAGTACCTGACCAAAGTGGGGGCGCCGGTGGCCCTGATCGACTGCCGCTTCCACCACGAAGGCGAGGGGCTGCAGCTGCAATGGACCCCCTACCCCAGGGCTTCGATGCGCAGCTACCAATATAATGTCACGCTCAACGGCCAGGCCGTCACATTCAACGAAGAGCGGCCCGAACACACGGTCGATATGGAGGGCAAGCGCGTGCTCAACGCCTACCGCATCGACGACAACGGCCAGGCGGTCTATAATCTCTACGGCCTGCTGCGCGGCACCGACGACTGGGATCCGACCGGGCAGAAGCAGCAGATCGAGGCCCTGTCGCAGCGCGACAGCATCGACTATGCCGACATCCCCACCCTGCTCCGCATCCTGCCCGACCAGGCATCGATCGAGACGGGTGTGTCGGGCGCTGCGCTCACTTCCCAGATGTTTCGCTTCAGCAACGCCCCGGCCAGCGGCAAGGTGAGCTGGTATTTGGACGAGGCTTCGCAGAAATACGCCAAACTGGTGCTGAGTGGCGACACCTGCCATGTCTATGGGGCCAATTTCGACGACCGCACCCGAACGGCCATCGTCAAGGCCGCCACGCCTTCGGGCATCGAGGCGGCCGCCGCCATCGAAGTGCGTCCGCGCACGCTGGCGGCGCCCGAGTTCATCAAGGCTCCGTACATCCATCTCAACTCCAAGGGCAACCTGTTTGCCTCCTATCAGCTCAACTTGAGGAATCGCTCCGACCAATCGCTCATCACCTGGTACCGCTGTCGCGATGCCCGGGGCAGGGAGGCCATACCGGTGGCTGTGTCACGGCTCAACGTGCCCGAGCTGGTCTATCCGCTCACCCGGGCCGATGTGGGCTATTACATCATGGTGAAGGTGGAGCCCAAGCACATCCGCAGTCTGCCGGGCGAGCCCATGACGGCCATCACCGCCGCTCCTGTGCAGGCGGCTGACATCAAGCACGACTATGCCATCCACACCAACTTCCGCAATTTCCCCACCCAGTGGCAGCCCCGAATCCTGCCCGGCTTCTGGACGGTTGACGGCTTCAAGCCAGCCGATACGAAGGAATACAGCTGGCTGGCTCCCTCGGAGCGCGACACCTGGTTCTATGGCAAGGGACAGGACGGTGCCGTGGGTAACGGCCTGCTGCAGCAACTCAAGGGCGCCCGTCTGCTCTACACGCCCGTAGAGGGACGCTACGGCAACATGGACGTCTCGCTGGTGGTAGATCCCAGCAAGACCGCCGGCCAGGGCTTTGGCAGCGCCACGGGCCAGTATCTCGACATCTACATCAAGTTCGACACCCACACACTCACGGGCTATGCCCTGCGCATAGTCCGCACCACCAAGTATGCCAATGCAGTGGACTTTGTGCTGATGAAATACAGCAACGGAGAGACCGAGGCCATCTCGCGGCCCGTTTCGGCCACATGCTTCCGCACGGGCTGCCACATCGACCTGCGGGTACGCGGCAATGAGCTGACGGCCGATGTGACCACAACGACGCCCCTGCGCCCGCACTCTGACGGTCTGCCCGGCGAAGTGCACCTGAGCGCCCCGGTCGAGCAGAACGATTTTGGCGGCACCGGCATCCAGCACACCGGTTCGGTGGGAGCCAGCGCCATCATGCTGCACCAAATGGACGTAGTCTGGCGCTAACCAAAAGCGACACAATACGCCACGGCGACGCAGCTCGCCAACCGGCCATAAAACAGAAGGCCGTCGGTTTGCACCGACGGCCTTCTTGATTGATTATGGATCAAAGTACTTATTAATATACCTTGCTGTTTACTCGGCCTCGACCGTCTCTTCCACTTCGACGACGTTCTGCAGCTTGTCGAACTCGTCCTTCGGACCGACGATGAGCTTGTCGAACTCACGCTGACCGGTACCGGCGGGAATCAGGTTACCGGTGATGACGTTCTCCTTCATGCCCTCGAGGTAATCGACCTTGCCCTGGATGGCGGCTTCGTTGAGCACCTTGGTGGTCTCCTGGAAGGAGGCAGCCGACATGAAGCTGCTCGTCTGCAAAGCGGCGCGGGTGATACCCTGCAGGATCTGGTTGGAGGTGGCGGGAATGGCGTCACGCACTTCGACCAGCTTCAGGTCGCGGCGCTTCAGGCTGGAGTTCTCGTCGCGCAGTTTGCGAGGCGTTACGATCATACCGGGCTTCATGGTCTGGGAATCGCCGGCATCGACGACAACCTTCTTGCCCCAGATGCGGTCGTTCTCTTCCATGAACTCGTTCTTATCGACCTCCTGCTGTTCGAGGAAGCGGGTATCGCCGGCATCGACAATCTCGACCTTGCGCATCATCTGACGCACAATGACCTCGAAGTGCTTGTCGTTGATCTTAACATCCTGCAGACGATAGACGTTCTTGACCTCGTTGACGATGTATTCCTGGACAGCCGTCGGGCCCTTGATGGCCAGGATGTCGGCAGGAGTGACCACACCGTCCGACAGGGGCGTGCCGGCGCGGACAAAGTCGTTGACCTGGACCAGCACCTGCTTGGACAGGGGCACGAGATACTTCTTGATGTCGCCCGTCTTGGACTGGATGGCGATTTCGCGGTTACCGCGCTTGATGCGACCCAGTTCGATGACATCGCCGTCGATTTCGGAAACCACGGCGGGGTTCGACGGGTTACGGGCTTCGAACAGCTCGGTGACACGAGGCAGACCACCGGTGATATCGCCCGACTTGGCCACGGCACGCGGGATCTTGACCAGGATCTGGCCGGCCTCGATCTTTTCGCCGTCTTCCTTGAGCAGGTGGGCACCGGCAGGCAGGTTATAAGAGTGGACACGCTGGCCGTTGGCATCCAGGATGTGGATGGCGGGCACTTTGGAGCGGTCCTTGGGTTCGATGATGATCTTGTCCTTGACCTTGGTCGTGTCATCGACATAGGTCTGGAAGGTGACACCGTCTTCGATGGTATCGAACTGCAGACGACCGGACTCTTCGCAGATGATGACGGCGTTGTAGTTGTCCCATTCGCAGATGAGCGTGCCTTGTTTGATCTTGTCGCCCGGCTTGACATACAGCTTGGAACCGTACGACAGCTGGTGGGTGGTGACCGTGTTGGTCTGGGGGTCGATCAGGCGGATTTCACCGTAACGGCCCACAACGATCTGTGCATTGGGATCGTCGGCCGAGGGTACGGTGTGGAGTTCGTCGATATAGACGTCGCAGTCGTAGGGAGCCTTCAAATCGGAAGCCACCGTGTCGCTCTTGGCCACACCACCGGCGTGGAACGTACGCAGGGTAAGCTGCGTGCCCGGTTCGCCGATCGACTGGGCGGCGATGACGCCGACAGCCTCGCCCTTCTGCACCATGCGGCCCGTGGCCAGGTTGCGGCCATAGCACTTGGCGCAGACACCCTTGCGCGATTCGCACGTGAGCACCGAACGGATTTCCACGCGGTCGATGGTGGAGTTCTGGATGCGCTCGGCAATGGGTTCGGTGATCTGCTCACCGGCGGCGACGATCAAATCTTCGGGATTCTCGGGATCGTAGATGTCGTGTACCGATACACGGCCCAGGATGCGCTCGTAGAGCGTGCAGACGCCCTTTACGCCCATGGCCGTGAGGCCGCGCAGCGTGCCGCAGTCTTCCTCGTTGATGATGACATCGTGCGAGACATCGACCAGACGACGGGTCAGGTAACCAGCGTCGGCGGTCTTCAGAGCGGTATCCGACAAAGACTTACGGGCACCGTGGGTGGAGATGAAGTATTCCAGCACCGACAAGCCTTCCTTGAAGTTGGCCAGAATCGGGTTCTCGATGATCTGGGCGCCTTCCGAAGCGGACTTCTGGGGCTTGTTCATCAGACCACGCATACCGGACAGCTGACGGATCTGTTCCTTCGAACCACGGGCACCCGAATCCATCATCATATAGACGGAGTTGAAGCCCTGGTCGTCTTCGGCCAGCTGTTTGATCAGGATCTCGGAAAGTTTCTTGTTGACATCGGTCCAGACGTCGATCACCTTGTTGTAACGTTCGTTGTTGGTGATCAGACCCATCTTGTATTCGTCGGAGATGGCTTCGACAGCGTCGTGGCCTTCCTGTACCAGCTGGGCTTTCTCTTCGGGGATGATCACGTCGGACAGGTTGAACGACAGACCGCCCTCGAAGGCCATGCGGTAACCCAGGTTCTTGATATCGTCCAGGAACTGGGCCGTACGGGCCACACCGCACTTGGCGATGACGTCGGAGATGATGTTGCGCAGCTCCTTCTTGGAGAGCAGCTTGTTGACGAAACCGACCTCTTCGGGCACGAACTCGTTGGCGATGATGCGGCCGATGGTCGTTTCGATGAGTTCACCGTTGATGCGCACCTTGACTTTGGCGTGCATGTCGGCACGGCCTTCGTTCAGGGCGATCTTGGCCTCTTCCGGAGAATAGAACACCAGACCTTCACCCTTCACGCCGGCGCGTTCCTTGGTGATATAATACAGACCCAGGACCATATCCTGCGAAGGAACGGTGATGGGCGAGCCATTGCTCGGATTCAGGATGTTGTGCGAAGCCAGCATCAGGAGCTGGGCCTCGGCGATGGCCTCGTTGCCCAGGGGAAGGTGCACAGCCATCTGGTCGCCGTCGAAGTCGGCGTTGAAGGCCGTACAAGCCAGCGGATGCAGCTGGATGGCCTTGCCCTCGATCATCTTGGGCTGGAAGGCCTGAATACCCAGACGGTGCAGCGTCGGGGCACGGTTCAGCAGCACGGGATGGCCCTTCATGACATGTTCGAGGATGTCCCAGACGACCGGATCCTTGCGATCGACAATCTTCTTGGCCGACTTGACGGTTTTGACAATGCCTCTTTCGATGAGCTTGCGGATGATGAACGGCTTGTAGAGCTCGGCAGCCATCAGTTTTGGAAGACCGCACTCACCCATCTTCAGCTCAGGGCCTA
>JAGDCW010000068.1 GCA_017958305.1 Bacteroidales bacterium
CAGAGTTTCAAGGATGTAGAGAAGTGTTACCAGGTGCTGGGCCATCCCGAGCGCATCCGCCAATATTATGCCCAAGACGGGCACGCTGCCCCGTCCGATGTGCAGAACGAATTCCATGCCTGGTTCGGCCGCTGGCTCAAAGGCAGCGATCAGGCTTTCCAGCAGGCTCCCATGTGGCGGGGCGAAAACATGCTATGCACCCGAAGCGGACAAGTTAATCTGGAATATCCCGATGCCCAGAGCACCATGACCATGACTTTGACCGAAATGGACAGCTATGCTCCGCGTCGGGCGGCTTTTGTCCGGCAGGATCCGGCTTCCGTCAAGAAGACCCTTTGTCATTATCTGGCCATCGACGAGCAGCTGCCCGACATTGAAGCCATCTCCACGGGTCGCAGTCAGGGACGAGGTTACACCGACTACCGATTCCAGTTGAACCGGCCCGGCGAGATGCCTCTGCCCTGCGTGGTGCGCATTCCCGAGAATGTCGATGAGCAGTCGAAGATCCAGATACAACTTTGTGAGCAAGGCAAGGCTTGGTATCTTGGTGAAATGGACCGACGCGACTTTGTGAGCAACGGCACCATCGTCGTGGCGGCCGATTTTCGGGGCATTGGCGAAACGGCCGACCCTTACGAACTGAACTTGCTCAAATACTGGAACAAAGACTATCGCCTCTCGGCTTCGGCGCTCCACATCGGACGCCCGCTGCTGGGCCAGCGCGTTGCCGATATGATCACCCTGCTCGACCTGTGCAGCAGCCATGAACAGCTCAAAGGCCACCGCATCGAGGTGGCAGCCGACGGGGTCTATGGTCCGGTGGTCTGCCATGCCGCCGTGCTGGACCAGCGCATCGCCCGAGCCACGCTCACGCGCACGCTGCGCAGCTGGCGTTCCTATTTGGAAAACCCCATGCAACACGATATGTTGGCCAATGTGCTCTTCGGGGCACTCAAAGACTACGACCTGCCCGACCTGGTCCGTTTGAGCCAAGGATGCATCACTTACGGAGATTAATCACTTAAAATAGAATGTATATGCTGAAACATCTGATGATGATTGGCCTGGCCGCCGCTATGACGACGGCCGCCATGGCGCAGAAAGCGCCGGTCGAATTGGAAGTATGGCCCGAAGGCGCCCCGCACGACAGCGGCCTGACGGGTGTTGAAACCGTGATGGGCAATGGAAGTGTAAGCAATGTCACCCATCCTATGATCTATATTTATCCGGCGGAAAATCCCAACGGCATTGTCATTCTCTCCTGCCCCGGCGGCGGATACCTTCACTTGTCCATTTACCACGAAGGGATAGATATGGCGCCCTGGCTCAACAGTCTGGGCATCACGCTGGCCGTACTCAAGTACCGTATGCCCAACGGCCACATGGAAGTGCCCACCGAAGACATCCAGCAGGCCATCCTGCTGATGCGCCGCTATGCCCCGCAATGGGGCGGCGACCCCGGCAAGGTAGGTGTGATGGGAGCTTCGGCCGGCGGCCACCTGGCTGCCTATGCCGCCACGCATTTCACGGCCAGCGGCCTGACCCACGACCGCCGGGCACGGACCACCTCCGACCGGCCCGATTTTCAGATCCTGTTCTACCCGCCCAGAAGAATAGCCGACAAGACCATCGGTGAGCAACCCACCCAGAATCAGATTGACTGGTACGACAACGTGAAGCACGTCAGTGCCCAGACACCGCCGGCATTTATTCTATGTTCGGCCGACGACAGACGACTCCCGGGCAGCATCGAGTATTTCCAGGCCTTGAACGCCAAGGGAGTGCCTGCCGCCCTGCACATCTATCCCACGGGCGGTCATGGTTGGGGTTTCAACGACAGCTTCCCCTACAAGGCCGCTTGGACCGCCGAACTGGAACGCTGGCTCCAGCTGCTGTTCCAGTAACAAAAAAACGTCAGGTGAACACCTGACGTTTTTTATTACCGATGATGGTACTGTACCTGGTCGAATCCAACTTGTCCCGCCTCTTCCTTGGAATTGTAGGTGAACAATCCCGTCCGATCTCCGCGATAATAGCCCCAAGACAGAACATACTCACAGTTGGTAGGTTGGAAATGTTTGCCATCCAGACTGTATGAATAGCGACTTCGCCCATCAAGACCCCACTCGGTCCTGAGCCAGATATAACGCAACCCGGCAGGAAGGGAGATGGATACATCTTCTGGATTGGAATGGGTATTGTCGGAAAAGAAGAGTGACAGACCGCTTGATTCCTTCCGTACACCAAACATGGACCAGGCTCTGGAAAAATGGCATAATCCGGCCTTTTGTCCGTCGGCCATTTTCGACACTGTCATCCTGACTGTCATGACATTATCTTCCGTTTGCCAAGAACGACATGACAAAATATTGCCGACCGTCAGCAAATTGCCGTCCTGCAAAGGTTTAAAGGCACTCAGTGTCAAACGTTTTCGGCTGTATTTCCAATGGGTGGTCCGGGGGTAATAATTCCACTCCCAATCTGCCGTCAGCCAGTTGCGGTCGGTCTTTTTCCGTGTGATGGGAGCTGAAGTCACGGGCTTGGGACTTTCCCACACCATGGATCCGATATCGGCTTCGTCCGGTTGTCCGACAATCGGCCAGCCATCCTTCCAGTAAACCGGGAGCAGGCTGACCAGCCGACCGCCCCAGTCACCCGAACCATGATGAGTCAGAAAAAACCAGTTACCTTCATCATCACAGAGCAAGCCTCCCTGATTGGGTTCGTGAAACTGCCGTTGGGCATAGCTAAGCTGCTTGACTTCCCGATATGGGCCTAAGGCAGCATCGGAGCGTTGCATCATCAAATGCCGGCCACCGCCGGTTTCACTGAACAGATGGTAATAGCGACCGTCTATTTTGTATAGCTTGTTTGCTTCCCGACCGGATCCGCTATTTACAAGGACACCTTTGTCACGGTCCAGGAAGCGTCCATCGACCGACATGGGGAAAATCCAAGTCTGATAGCCGTTTTTGAAATCGGTCGCCACCAGATAGGCCTTATCCTCATCGAACAAGGGGCAACAATCATCCCATCCGGATTCGGGCAAAAGACAGATCAAATCGTCCCAAGGGCCTTCGATTTTACAAGAGGAAGTCATAAACAAGCCTTTGAGAGGATCTCCAAAGAAAACATAAAAGCGCCCTGCATGATAGCGCAGGGAACCGGCCCATATGCCCTTGCCGTAACGATTCATGTGCTGCCAGTCCAGTTCTGGATCTATCTGTCGGATATCCTTGACGGCATGAGACACCACTTGCCAGTTGACCATGTCGGTGGACCGCAATATCACCATTCCAGGTTGAAACTGAAAAGTGGATGATATCATATAGTACTCGTTCCCATGGCGGATGCAGTCCACATCGCTATAATCGGCTGGAATAATGGGATTTGCATACCGGCCGTCGCCATAATCGCCCCAATGGGTCCAGGAACCCCACGCTGCAGGAGTAGTGCTAAAAGCAGGCGACAACCCGATGGCGACTGCCAGCAGAAACAGACCAAACCTAACGATACGTATCACAACAGTTTTTTCGTTTGGCCACATTTGGCCAGTTTGACCGACCAGTGACGATTACCGCAATCAAGCCGCAGGCTGGCCGGCTGGTCACAACGGGCTCTGACAGTCAGGTGGGTAAGTCGGCCGTCTTTCCAGGCAAAATCAAGTTCATATCCACCACGGACACATACGCCATCCAGGCTACCCTCTGCAGCCCAGGATGATGGCAGGGCAGGCAACAACGTGACATGGCTTTCCATTTGTGGACGGCCTTGTTTGCGCTGCCTGGTCGCAGACACTTGCAGTGATGATTGTACCAACATTTCCATAACACCGGCTGTTCCACCGAAGTTGCCATCTATCTGAAATGGAGAGTGCGCATCCA
>JAGDCW010000069.1 GCA_017958305.1 Bacteroidales bacterium
GCGACTCCGACCTCCACCTGGTGCTGGCCCGCTCGGAAGAAGGTACCAAGGACGGCCGCGGCCTGTCGATGTTCATCTACGACAAGAACCAAGGCGGGGTCAATGTCCGCCACATCGAGCACAAACTTGGCATCCACGGCAGCCCCACCTGTGAGCTCACCTACAAGAATGCCAAGGCCGAGCTTTGCGGCTCGCGCAAGCTGGGTTTGATCAAATATGTGATGGCCCTGATGAACGGTGCCCGCCTGGGCATTGCCGCCCAGAGCGTCGGCGTGGAGCAGGAAGCCTACAACGAGGGTCTGGCCTATGCCAAGGAACGTGCCCAGTTCGGTCAGAAGATCATCGAGTTCCCGGCCGTCTATGACATGCTGTCGCGTATGCAGGCCAAACTCGATGCCGGCCGTTCGCTGCTGTACCAGACCTCACGATATGTCGATATCTACAAGTCGCTTGAGGACATCCAGCGCGACCGTGCCCTCACGGCCGAGGAACGCGAGGAAATGAAGAAATTCTCCCGTCTGGCCGACGCTTTCACGCCCCTGGCCAAGGGTATGAATTCGGAATATGCCAACCAGAACGCCTACGACGCCATCTCCATCCACGGCGGAAGCGGCTTCATCATGGAATACAAGAGCCAGCGCCTCTACCGCGATGCCCGCATCTTCTCCATCTACGAAGGCACGACGCAACTGCAGGTCGTGGCTGCCATCCGCTACATCACCAACGGCACCTATCTGTCGCTCATCAAGGACATGCTCACCGCCCAGGTGGCCGAAGAGTTGATGCCACTCAAGGAGCGGGTCGAAAAGATGCTGGAATTCTACGAGCAGAGCGTCAACTATGTCAAGGAGGCCGACAATCAGGAGGTACAGGACTTCCTGGCCCGCCGTCTCTACGACATGACCGCCGAAATCATCATGTCGCTGCTCATCCTGGACGATGCCACCCGTGCCCATCAAAGCGGTCACGAGTGCGCCGAGCGCTTCTTCAAGTCGGCCAATGTCTATGTGCGTATGGCCCAGGAGGATGTCATTGGCAAGAGTGTCTATGTGAAAAGCTATATCGAGGAGGACCTCAAGTGGTTCCGTGCTGCTCAGGCCCGCAACTAAGCCGAGGACCACAAGATCGGCATAAAAGAATCCGGGGCACTGTCTTTGGCGACGGTGCCCCGGTTTTTTGTCGGACCAGGTCTTGTATCCAGGTGGGTCAGCGGAGTTGTTTCGGCCTTTCGAAAGCATTTTCCCGGATAATCTCGGCCTCGGGGAAGCGCTTTTTGATATCGGCGAGCTCTTCTTCGTAGATCCTCCCCTGGACGACCAGGCGGTCGATCTGCATGTGGTCCATCCACTCGGGCAGCACGACCGGGCCGGTGAATTGCAATATCAAGGTCCTGATATGCGGCAATTTGGCCAATGCCTGGGGCACTTCGTTGATCCTGAGGCGTATTTCTCCGTTGTTTTTTTCTTGCTGTCTGAGCCTGTCGAGGCTTTCCTCTTCCGGATCGCTGCGTCTGATGAGCCAGCCGATATGGGGGCGAAGGCCGTAGGTGAGGCTGTCTTCCCGGATGCCGACAAAACCGGCCCACATCTCCATGGGTGTCTCGTCGATGACGCTGCCGTCAAAGGGATTGATGCGCAGGTATTTGAAGGGGACACGCTTGATTTCGGGCTGCATTTTGTCCAGCCAGCTCACCTGTTTTGGGGTGCTGCCGTTCTCATCGGGGAAGAATGTCAGGAACCAGCCGTCGAGTTGGGTGGGCTTCTCCGGGCTGCAGGCGCCGCCGCGCAATTCATCGACTCTCTTTTTCTTGACGATGCCTTGCCAGAAGTTCTGCCTGGGCTGACCCTGGGAGGCTCGGACAAATTCCCGGAGTATGGGTTCCAATTCCTTGACCCAGGCCGACAGGCCGTATCGTTCCAATTGGCGGGTCTTGTCGAGCACCAGCTGCCAATCGGCGGGAGTGCCTTCCAAGGTGATGGAAGGGATGCCGCAAGCCATGTACATGACGGTGTATTCAAAATAAGACTTGACCGTCTCCATCAGGGTGATTTGCGAGGCAATGCGCTCATTGACGCCGGTGGTGCTGAAACCGGCCGTGACGATGCCGGCGATCTCCTGCTTGGTGTTCTTGCCGATCTCTTTGGAAAAATCATTCAAAATCTTTTCGTAGTCGGCTTTTCCGGCGAGCAGGTCGTAGTCGGACTGGACCACGATGTCCACTTTGCCGCTGTGGCTGACAATCCTGTCGCGCAGCTCTTCACTGTGGGCATTGACATAGCTGGAGAATCCTTGGCTGATGAGCAGCCAGACCATGTCGGGCGACAAGGTCAGGGGCCGATGGGTGGCATAGGCTTCGACCAGGCAGCGGAAGAATATCCCTTTGCCCAGGTAGGCCATCTGCTCCTGGTCGAAACTGAGGGCAAGGAACTGCCCTTGTTCCTTGGAAATCTGGTGATCGGACAGCAGTAACGACTGAATCCGGTCGCAGTTGTAATTTTCCAGGTGTCTTTCGGGGGCCGGCAGGTTTTCATCGACCGTGAAGGTGATGCTGCCTTCCGTGGTGGCGATGATCCCGCCCTTCTGTGCGGCATAGCCTGGGGCGAAACACATCAGGCTCATGACCAGTAAGGTGAACAGGCTTTTTTTCATAGCGTCATTGTTTGAATGAGAGTTCCAATGGGGTGATTGCTATTTCCAAGACGCGCAAAGATAGAATATGTAACGCATATTCCAATCTTTAATGCTTATTTTATGAAATAAAAACAGCGTCATGTCATTGATTATTGCTACTTTTGTCCCCAATATGCGTTAGAAATTAATATTTATGCATAATCATTTCAAGAATACATCCAAGATGAAAGCGCTGAGAGTATTTGCCGCCGTCCTTGCCTTTGTGGCAACGGCCATGCTGCCTGTCGAGGCTGTGACCTCGAAAGCGGGGATGAAAGCCCCCGGCACTGTGTATGAGAATACAGAAGCTTCGGTTGTCTGGAATTTCAACACCTCCAATCCAACAGCAGCGGATGCGGTGACTCCCGAAGGAGCTTTCTCCCTGGCTACCGCCGATCTGGGCGACCTGACCGTCACAGGTACGGGTACAGGCCAGGCTCAGACCCCCGAAGGGCAGAAGGTCACTTTTGTCAAATTGAACCCGGCCGGCACCTCCAAGGCCGTCAGCTGGAATGTCAAGCCTGCTGCCGGACTCACCTTCACCCCGACCCGGATCACGGCCTACATCCAGCGTTTTGCCACCGATGCCGAGAACGGTGTCTCTTTTTCGGCCTCGGTCGAAGGCAGTGCCAGTGTGTCGCTTGGCAACTTCACGGCTCCGCGCTACAACAAGTCGCAGGCCGATGACAAATTTGGCAGCAACGCCAACTACACCAATTTCGTCGATATCACCCTCACCACAGAGCAGCGCACCCAACTGACCACATCGGGCATCTTCTCGCTTTCCGCCACGGTGGGTGTGGGCGCCGGCAAGGAAGGCGGGTTCAGCGATGTCCGCATCTACGGCCTGCTCAACGGTACGGAAATCGAAGTGGCCAAATATGCCCTCAGCATCGAAGCCGATCCCGCCGGTTCGGCCCAACTGTCGCTCAATCCCAATATCGACACCTACGAGGCCGGCAGCGAGGTGACCGTCACGGCCGAGCGCAATTTCGGCTATCGCTTTGTCAACTGGACCGATCAGACGGGCGAGGTGGTTTCCACCCAGGCCCAGTTCAAATTCACGGTCAATGCCGCCACCAGCCTGAAGGCCCATCTGGAGAAAATCGACACCTACGAGTTGGCTGTCGGAGTGGAAGCTCCGGCCAACGACTATCAGGTGCAGCTCAATCCCGCCCCGGTCGTAATCGGTGGAAAGAAGATGTATGAAGAGGGCACCACGGTGACCCTGACCACCCTGCCCAACCATATCATGAGTTTTGCCGGCTGGAGCAATGGGGAGACCAAGGGCGAAATCAGCCTGACCATGACCCGCGATACGGCCCTGACAGCCACGTTCGCCGCTTCAGACTACATTGTGGGCTGGGACTTCTGGCAGAGCGGCGGCAGTGCCCGCAAGGCCGATTTCATCTCCGAAGACAACGACGCCGTGCAACTGGTGCTGCGCGATGAGGCCGGCACAGTGTCCGGTTGGCTCGACAAGAGCCAGATGGCTGCCGGCGGCTATGAAGGCCGTCCCGCCGCCGTCAACTGGCGGACAGGCTCGTCCAATGGCGACGTGGGCCATTACTATTGGCAGACCATGGTCAATGCCACGGCCTTTACCCACTTGAAGGTCTATAGCGAGATGCTCTACAACTTCAATGCCTACCAGAAGCAGCTGGTGCAGTTCTCCTTGGACGGCAACCAGTGGACCACGGTGGGGACCATCTTCATGGAAGGCACCAAAAAATGGACAGCCGGCGATTTTGCCTTGCCCGACTCGGCCAATAACCAGCCCAAGGTCTATGTCCGCTGGATTTCGGACAAGACCTCGCAGGTGGACGGGGCGGCTTCGGCCAACGACGGCATTGCCATCACCAATATCTTCATCACCGGCGAGGCCATGCTGGTCAACGACGGTACGGCCCCGCGGCTGGTCCGCTCGCTGCCTGCGCAGTCGGCCGTTAATGTGCCGGCCAACGGCAGCATCGTACTCACTTTCGACGAAAAAGTGAAGGTGGCCGAAGGCACCCTGGCCAGTCTCGTCTCTTCCGAGGGTAAGGCCGTGACGCTCAGTCCGGTGGTCAGTGCCAATACGATCAGTTTCGAATACCACGGCCTGGCCTATGCCACCGACTACCGCTTTGTCTTGCCGGCCGGCAAGGTGGCCGACCTGACGGACAACTTCATGGCCGAGGAAATCGCCATTGCTTTCAGGGTGCGCAGCAAATCGCAGGTGAGCAAGCAGCTCTACGATTTTGTGGTGCCCGACGACGGCAGCCTGCAGGAGGCATTTGCCGCCGCTTCGCGCCGCAGCAACACCACCCAGCGTTTCCGCATCTTTGTCAAGCGGGGCAACTACGTCTTGCCGGCCAGCACTACGGTGACCCGCGAAGGCACCGACGGCAAGCAGTATCCCGACGCCACCACCGTGTTGGGTACCCCCAACGTGTCGATCGTCGGTGAGGACCGCGACGCCACGGTCATCGTCAATAGCGTACCCGGCAAGGATAGCTACGTCAGCACCCAGTACGGCATGCAGAATCCGCTCGAAGGCATCGGCCGGGGCGATGTGCTGCAGCTGACCGGCCGCGCTTTGAACACCTATTTCCAGGATATCACGCTCAGAAGCGGCATGGAAGATGCCACGGGCCGCAACATCGTGCTCAACGACCAGTCAAACAAGACGGTCTTGAAGAATGTCTGCCTGTGGGCCTATCAGGACACCTACGTCTCCAACAACGAAGCAGGCCGTTTCTATTTCGAAGGCGGTGTGCTCAGAGGACGCACCGACTTCCTGTGCGGCAAGGGCGATGTGTTCTACAATGCCGTGACCTTGCAGACTTGTGCCTCGGGCTACATTACGGCGCCCTCACAACCCCGAAAATATGGCTACGTGTTCCGCGACTGTCTCATCAAGGCCGACAAGGCCGGGGTGGACGGCACCTTCACCTTGGGTCGTCCCTGGGGCTCCGGTACGCCGACCAGTCTGTTTATAGACACCCGTATGGAGGTACAGCCTTCGACCGAGGGTTGGTCGGAAATGTCCGGCGGCTGGCCCGCCCGCTTTGCCGA
>JAGDCW010000070.1 GCA_017958305.1 Bacteroidales bacterium
CGTAAGCCAACGAATAGTCTTTTGTGAGCGAAGAGCGGAAACCCTCTTCATTGAGCTTGTTCAGGACGTTTTCGGCCTCGTACATCCAATCCGACTCGTAATAGGCACGGGCCTGCCAGATCTTGGTCTCGTCACAGAGGTCCTTGTCGAGGGGGAAATGGCGGAGGATATAGGAGCAGGTGGCCAGCGACGACTCGAAATCGGCCTTGTGGAACTGGGCCTTGGCCATCAAGAGGAACACGCTGCCCATCACAGGATTGAACTCCTCCTGTTCGTAGAACATCCTTTCCTTGAGCGAGGCATTGCGGGCCGGCTTCTTGTCGGGCTTGACACGGATGGAATGCTCCTTGATGGCTTTCTCGCATTTGGCGATGCAGGTGGCCATCGGTCCGCTGACGGAGACACCCAGCGAGTGGTCGCTGATGGGATAGATCGGCAGCAGCGTGGAATAGTCGTTCTTGACGGAAGTCTCGATTTGGCGAAGACCTTTCTTGTAGCTTTCCTCGCCGTTGAAACGGACGTTGTAGCGGGTGGTCAGGGCGTGATAGCTGCGCGAGGCGCGGGTGTTCTGCTGGGTAGAGCAAGCCAGGCCCGACAAAAGCATCAGGCCCAAGAGCAATCCGAAAACAATACGCCTCTGTGTCATGTTTTGGGGGGATTCGCCCTTTGCGCGGGCGCGTCCGTAGGATATAAACGCAACAAGACGCCGTTTATTGTACAGCGTTGCGCCTTTCCGAGACAATCATCAGCGCTTCGTCGCGCAAGGGGTCGGGCAATTCGATGCCGCGCAGCCGCAAACTGTTGAGCCAGCCCATCATGTCGTCGGGCTGAAGCGTGTAGAAAACCTCGGAGAATTCGGCCAGGCCCTTGTCGTCGTAGCCGTCGGAAGGGATGCCCCGGTAGGCATCCAGTTCCTCGTCGTTGTAATAGACAATCTCCGTTTGCGCCATGGCCGCACGGTCTTTCTGGCACACCAGGTGCTGGCCGCAGCAAACTTCCGATTCGTCGGGGGCGGCGTCGGCGGAAGGTTCCTCGTCGGCCGAGGGGCGTTCAAACCAATGGTATTTTCCGGCCAGATAGCTGAAAATGCCCAGGGCCGCCAGGGCCAAAAATATGATGATCAGGAATTTTTCCATATCAGATCTCCTCGATGAAGAATCCTGCCGCCGCAAGGTGCCGCCAGAAATCGGGATAGGATTTGCCGACCACCTCCGGATTGTTGATTGTCAAATAACTGTTCAGACTATTCGGCTGTTCCCGAAGATAGGGCGAGGCATTGAAACCGGGTTGGTTGGTCGTGCCCGATATGCCCAGGCAAGCGGCGGCCGGCGCGAAAGCCATGGCCATGCGGTGGTCTTCGTAGGTGTCGATACAGACCTTCTGCCGGCAGGGATGGATCCACTTCTGCCGCCACTGCAGGTCGTTTTGCTGGATTTTCAGGTCGAAACCGAGCTTGTCCATCTCCACGACCAGGGCTGCCAGGCGATCGGTTTCCTTGATGCGCAGGCTTTCCAGGCCCCTGAGGTTGAAAGGGATGCCTTTCAGGGCCAGCGTCACGGCCAGCGTCTGGGCCATGTCGGGATACTGGCTGAGATCCTCGTTGAAGAAATCGCACCAGGTCGGCACCGAATACAACGTGCAACCCTCCTTGTCGAACTCCGCCAGGACGCCCAATTTTTCGAACCAGCTCTGGATCCGGGCATCGCCCTGCAGGCTTTCGCTTCTCATTCCCTTCAGCCTGACCCTTGCCCCGCGATAGAGGCTCACCAGTTCGAACCAGTAGGAAGCGGCCGACCAGTCTTTTTCGACATGATAGGCCGAAGGAGCCTTGTATTGCTGCGGAAGAATCCCGATGCGGTTGCCCCTCCACAGCGACATCACACCGAAGCGTCGCATCAATGTGACCGTCATGTCCAGATAAGGCCGGGAATTCACCTTGTTGACGAGCTTCATCTGCAGACCGTTTTCCATGAACGGAGCGATCATCATCAGGGCCGAGAGATACTGACTGCTCACACTGCCGTCGATGGTGATGACACCGCCCGGCAGGGGGTGTCCCGTCACCCGCAGGGGGGGATAGCCTTCCTCTCCCAGATACTCGATCGTGGCGCCCAGGCTGCGCAGAGCATCGACCAGTATGCCGATGGGACGGTGTTTCATTCGTTCACTGCCCGTGATGGTCCATTGGCCGGGGGTCATGGCATAATAGGCCGTCAAAAAACGCAGCGCCGTTCCGGCAGCCCCCAGGTCCTTGACAGGATCGTCGCTTTCGAGGGCTTGCCGCATCGCGCGGCTGTCGTCACAATCGGCCATGTCATACAGCCGACATTCGCCCTTCGACAGGGCGTTAAGAAGCAAAAGCCTGTTGGTCAAGCTTTTGGACGTAGGCAAATCGACGGAGCACCGAAGGGTGATAGGCGCGGTAATCTGGTATATGGTACTCATTTGCACTTTTCAGGGTTTTTGTTGACATAGTCCTTCCAGGACTTGTAGGCCTTGCCCTCGGGCATGGGCCGTGAGGTTTGCAAGTAGTGGCAATAGGCGGCGGCCAGGGCGTCGGTGGCGTCGAGCTGCGGCACCAGGTCCTCCTTGGGGATGCTGAGGATGCGTCCCACCATGTCGGCCACTTGCTCCTTGGAGGCCCGTCCGTTACCGGTGAGGGCCATCTTGATTTTCAGAGGGGCATACTCGTGGATGGGGATATCCCTCGACACGGCCGCGGCGATGGCACAACCCTGGGCGTGGCCCAGTTTGAGCATCGACTGCACGTTCTTGCCGAAAAACGGAGCCTCGATGGCCATCTCGTCGGGCAGGAACTCGTTGATCAGGCTCAGCGTGCGCTCGAAAATCTTGCGCAGCCGCAGGTAGTGGTCTTCGTATTTGCCCAGTTTGAGCACTCCCATCAGCACATACTGCGCCTTGCCGTTGACTACGTGGAGCACCCCGTAGCCCATGACATTGGTTCCCGGGTCGATGCCCAGGATCACACGGTCTTTGCTGGGATTGCCGGCGCGCACTCGCAGTTCTGCCATACTTGTTTGCGGTTGTAATTTTCCACAAAGATAGCACAAGGCGAACCTAAAAACAAATGTGTTTGACTATGGTACAAAAATGGCCGAAAAAAGGCACACGAAAATTTTTTTCGGACTATGCTTCGCATTTCTGAAAATTGCAGTATCTTTGCAGCCGTTCTTCGAAGAGAGAACGTCGCATGGGGCATTAGCTCATCCGGCTAGAGCGCGACACTGGCAGTGTCGAGGTGAGCGGTTCGAGTCCGCTATGCTCCACCAAAAAAGCCGCAAGATTCGTCTTGCGGCTTTTTCCTTTCCATCCATGTATTGAACAACTAAAACTCAAACTGGTCTTGGGCCGTACGACAGGTGTCTCTTTGCGCTGTATATACCGTGGATAATACCCCATGCGATAACAACAAGGAAATCCTGAAAGACTGATATTACAGCAAGTCCCAATCCATTCTTTTGGCGAGTTCCTTAAGGAGCGGGACATCCTTTTTGGAGATCGAGAGTTTGACCTCTTCCCTGCTGCCATAGCGCTCGCCCGGCTCCATCAGCATCGCAGGCTCGGGCTGCTCATATCCATAGCTCTGCACCAGCGATCCCGGCGTCACCCATGGATGCTTGACGGCCTCGTTGAGCGCCCGCTTGACAAAAGCATTGATGGAAATGCCTGCCTCGGCCGCCATATTGGCGATGTCCCGGTGGGTGTCGGGCGTAATACGCACATTGAACATGCCGGTGTAGCTTTTTTCGGGCTTCACCCCATGTTCTTCACAAAAAATCAGATAATCTTCCACGGCCTCATGAAATGCATCCGTGAGTTCTTTGACGGATTCGCCCTCGTAATTGACCAAGCCGTCGATTCCTTCAATCTTTCCGAAAAAGACTTTGTCAGGCTCGCTGTAAGCCACAGAGCCGATGTAACCTTTGTACTTTAATGTGTTCATATCTCAATATCTCCATTATTAACAAGTTCAGCTATCAATAGTTTAATCGCATATTCCTTCAACTCCTTTTGTGGATGAGGTTTGTGTATTTCAAGTATTTGCTTGCAAATGTAACTACAATTTAGTTACAAACAAAATCTTCGGCGAGTTTTTTCCGATTATTATTATCTTTGCTCGTGAAGCTGGTGGGCCGGTGAGGCCGACAAGAAACAGAAATGTATCATTATCAGATTA
>JAGDCW010000012.1 GCA_017958305.1 Bacteroidales bacterium
CGAAAAGGGAGACGAGCACCATGGCGCTCATCAAATAGGTCAGATACTTTTTCATTTTATCTCAGGTTTTAAAAACATAATACCAATTACAATACAGCCATTTCACCAGTTTTGTCATCAGGCAGAATGGCATTCAAGACGATACCGACGATGGCGGCGACAGCCAGACCCGACAGAGAGGTGAAGCCGATGGAAATCTGGTCGTTCAGGCCATACTTGATACCGATGGCCAGCACCAGGATCACAGCAGCCACCAGCACGTTCTTCGACTTTGTTAGGTCGGTGTGGCTCTCGACCAGGTTGCGGATACCGACAGCCGAGATCATACCGTAAAGAATCAGGGAGATACCGCCGATGGTAGCCGTAGGCATCAAGGCGATCAGGGCAGCAAACTTCGGGCAGAACGACAGCAGGATGGCAAACAAGGCAGCGATGCGGATCACTCTGGGATCGAAGACGCGGGTCAGGTTCAGCACGCCGGTGTTCTCACCGTAGGTGGTGTTGGCGGGAGCGCCGAACAAGGCGGCCAGCGAAGTGGCCAGACCGTCGCCCAGCATGGTGCGGTGCAGACCGGGTTCCTCAAGGAAATTCTCGCCGACGGTCGATTGGATGGCGCAGATGTCGCCGACATGCTCGACCATGGTGGCGATGGCAATCGGGAAGACGGCGATGACAGCCGACAGCAGGAACGACCAGTCGGGATTGTCAAACACAGCCAACACGGTGTTTTCGCGGGCCACAGGCAGGCCGATCCAGGCAGCATCCTTGAGCGAGCTGAAATCCACCTCGCCGATGCAAGCGGCAAAGATATACGAGCCCAGCACACCCATCAGGATGGGCACAATCTTGATGAGGCCCTTGCCCCAGATGTTGCAGACGATGACGATGACGATGGCCACCAAGGCTATCCACCAGTTGGCGTTGCAGCTCGACAGGGCCGTGCCCGACAGGGCCAAACCGATAGAGATGACAATCGGGCCGGTAACGATGGGCGGGAAGAATTTCATGATTCTCTTGGTGCCGTAGATCTTGATGAGCAGGGACATCACCAGATACAGCAGGCCGGCGCAGAACACACCCACCGAGGCATAGGCCAGCGACAGGCCCATCGACATGCCGGCATCGGCGCCCATCATCTTCACCGTGGCGTAACCGCCCAGGAAGGCGAAGGAAGAACCCAGGAAGGCAGGCACTTTCCGTTTGGACACCAGATGGAAGAGCAAAGTGCCCAAACCGGCAAACAACAAAGTGGCCGATACCGACAGACCGGTGATGACCGGTACCAGCACCGTGGCGCCGAACATGGCAAACATGTGCTGCAGACCGAGGAGCAGCATGCGGGGCGTACCCAGCGTACGGGCATCTTTGATGCCGTTAGCGTTTACTTCTGAAGCGTTCATAGGATATAAGTTGACTTGAGTTAGATTTTCTCACCATAGGCCAGATCGCCGGCATCTCCCAGACCGGGCACAATGTAGGCGTGTTCGTTCAAGGCAGGATCGATGGCGGCGCACCACAGTGTCACGTTCTTTTCCGACCGGAACATCTTGCGGATGTAGTCCACGCCTTCCTTGGCCGCGATCACACAGCAGAAATGCACCTGGGCGGGTATGCCCTTCGAGCAGAAAGCCTCGTACGAGAGTTCCATGCTGCCGCCCGTGGCCAGCATCGGGTCGGCAATGACCAGCGTCTTGCCCGTCAGGTCGGGCGAAGCAATGTATTCAACTTTGATACCGACCTCGTTGCATTCCTTGTCTTTGTAGAAACGATAGGCCGAGACAAACGCGTTGCCGGCATGGTCGAACACATCCAGGAAACCCTGATGGAAAGGCAGACCGGCACGGAAAATAGTTCCCAGCACCAAGCTGTCGTCGTGGGTCATGGTCGGAGCCGTACCCAAGGGGGTGACCACCTCTTTCTTGGAATATTTCAGTGTCTTGCTCACCTCATAGGCCATCAGTTGGCCGACCCGGCGCAGGTTGTGGCGAAACCGGGCGCGGTCGCTCTGGATCTTGACATCCCTCAGCTCGGCCATGTACTGATTGATTATGCTGTTGTAATCGGCAAAGTTGATGATTTTCATTCAGGCTGATATTTACGGATAGACATTCAATACTGTTCCTTCTCGTTGGGGAAATCCCGCGACTTGACATCGTGGATATAAGCCTGGGCCGCCTCAATGATGGTGCCCTGCAGATTAGCGTAGCGACGCAGGAAACGCGGCGAAAAAGCCTGGGTGATGCCCAGCATGTCGTGCATGACCAGCACCTGCCCATCGACATGGGGGCCGGCGCCGATACCGATGACCGGGATCTGAACGCTTTCGGTCACCTCCTTGGCCAAGGCGGCGGGAATCTTTTCCAGCACCAGGCCGAAACAACCCACCTCCTGCAGCAGCAGGGCATCTTCCTTAAGCTTGTTGGCTTCGGCTTCCTCGCGGGCGCGCACGGCATAGGTGCCGAATTTGTTGATCGACTGGGGGGTCAGGCCCAGGTGTCCCATCACGGGGATACCGGCACAGAGGATGCGCTGGATGGATTCACGTATTTCGCTGCCGCCCTCCAGTTTGATGGCGTCGGCGTGAGTCTCCTTCATGATGCGGATGGCACTGGCCAGCGCCTCCTTGGAATTGCCCTGATAGGTGCCGAAAGGCATGTCCACCACGACCAGGGCCCGGGTAACACCCCTGACCACGGATTTGCCGTGATAGATCATCTGGTCCAAGGTGATGGGCAGCGTAGTCACATTGCCGGCCATCACGTTGGAGGCCGAGTCGCCCACCAGGATGACATCCATGCCCGACTGGTCGATGAGCTTGGCCATGGAATAGTCGTAGGCCGTCAGCATGGCGATCTTCTCACCCCGCTGTTTCATCTCCAAAAGGCGATGGGTGGTCACTTTGCGTGAGTCTTCACTGTAAACGGACATTTCGCATGTGTGTAAATTGGCGCAAATTTA
>JAGDCW010000071.1 GCA_017958305.1 Bacteroidales bacterium
CTCTTTCTCGGCAATGAATTTCTTGCGCTCCTCGGGGTCTTCGATGGCCTTGAGATTCTTGGCCTCAAGCACTCCGATGGCACCGCTGGCACCCATAACGGCAATCTCGGCATTGGGCCATGCGTAGTTGAAGTCTCCGCGAAGCTGCTTGCAGCTCATCACGATGTGCGCGCCGCCGTAGGACTTGCGGATGGTTATCGTAACTTTGGGCACCGTAGCCTCGCCATACGCAAACATGAGCTTTGCACCGTGGTCGATGATGCCGGCATATTCCTGACCTGTTCCGCAGAGGAAACCAGGCACATCGACCAGCGTCAGGATCTGGATGTTGAAGGCATCGCAGAAGCGGACAAAGCGGGCAGCCTTGCGCGAAGCGTCGCAGTCGAGCACACCGGCCAGCCAGTTGGGCTGGTTGGCGATGATGCCGGTCGAGCGGCCGTTGAAGCGGGCGAAACCGCAGATGATATTCTTGGCGTAGTCTTTCTGTACTTCCATGAAGTCGCCGTCGTCAACGATGGCGTAGATGATGTCCTTCATGTTGTAGGGCTTGTTGGGATCGGCCGGAACCAACTCGTTGAGGGCGTCCTCGATGCGGGCGGGATCGTCCTTGCACTCTATCAGCGGAGCCTCCTCCATGTTGTTCTGCGGGATGAAGCTGACCAGACGGCGTACCTGCTGTACGGCTTCCTCCTCGGTGGCGGCCACGAAATGCGTCACACCCGACTTGGTGGCATGGACGCGGGCACCGCCCAGCTCCTCGACCGTGACATCTTCGCCCGTCACGCTCTTGACCACCTTCGGACCGGTGATGAACATATAGGAGTTCTGCTCGGTCATCATGATGAAGTCGGTCAGGGCCGGCGAATAGACAGCACCGCCGGCGCAGGGGCCGAAAATGACGGAAATCTGGGGCACGACACCCGAAGCCAGAATATTACGCTCGAAAATCTCGGCATAACCGGCCAGGGCGCAGGCACCTTCCTGGATACGGGCGCCGCCCGAGTCGTTCAGACCGATGATGGGAGCCCCCATCTTCATGGCCATGTCCATCACCTTGCAGATCTTCTGGGCCATGGTCTCCGACAGCGAACCGCCGATAACGGTGGCATCCTGGGCGAAGACGTAGACCAGACGTCCGTCGATGGTACCCGAGCCGACAGCCACGCCGTCGCCCAGGAACACCTTCTTTTCCATACCGAAATCGGTGCAGCGATGGGTCAGGAACATGTCAACCTCTTCGAAGGAACCTTCGTCGAGCAGCATATTGATACGTTCACGTGCCGTGAACTTGCCTTTTTCGTGATGGGCATCGACGGCCTTCTGTCCGCCGCCCAGCAACGCTTCCTGGCGTTTGTCCACCAGTTTCTGGATCTTATTCTGATTGCTGTTCATTGCCGATATTTATTTGGGTTGTTCACAAAGTTCGGTCAAGACACCGCAGGTGCTCTTCGGATGCAGGAAAGCGATCATCAGGTTCTCGGCGCCCTTGCGCGGAGCCTTGTCGATGAGCTGCAGGCCGGCGGCTTCGGCTTCGGCCAGTGCCTCGGCAACATTTTCCACGTTAAAAGCGACATGATGCACACCGCCGCGACCGCCGTTCTTTTCGATGAACTTGGCGATGGTCGATTCGGGGCAGGTCGGTTCAAGCAGTTCGATCTTGGTCTGTCCGACCTTGAAGAATGCAGTTCTGACTTTCTGGTCGGCTACTTCCTCGATGGAATAGCACTTACTGCCGGTTAAAAACTCGAAGAAAGGCATAGTGGCCTCCAGGGAGGTCACGGCAATACCAAAATGTTCAATGTGAGTAGGTTTCATAATGATATGATGTGATTGGTTTTGTTGATCTGTCGTTTTGGCGGTTGTCCTCAACGGGCGGCTTGGATGCGGCGGCGCAGCTCGGCCTCCTTGTCGGGAGCCCAGTAGCCGCATTCCAGTTCGATGAAGACGGATGTATAGGGAATCAGGGATTCGGTCTTGAGGACCACGACATTGAAAAGCTTCGAGGCGGCATCCAGCTTGGCAAACACCTCGTCGTGCAGAATCTGGCGCACTTCCCAGCCCTGGGTCAGTTTTTTCAGGTCGGCCTTCAGGGCATCGGCGCCCTGCGAGAGGCTGTCGTCCATAAACTCCAATTCCTTGTCGAGATAGACCACCGGGCTCAGGTGCGAAGCCGAGCGCAGCATCTGCAGCACTTTGTCCAGCACGGGCAACAGTTCTTCCTGGGTATCCAGGTACTCAATACCGGCCGACGACTGCAGGGGGTAGGCTTTGTCCACCACCAGGATCCAATTGCGGTGTCCCAGCAGGGGCAGACATCTTTTCAAATCCTCCAAACTTTTCATAGCTCGTTTAATTAACCCAAAATCAAGGCTTTCATACCAGCAGAAATTCACAGATTCAGTGCTTTCTGCATCCTGGCACGACACCCCCTTTTCGGGACCACAAAGTTAATACGAGCCAATCGCAAATGCAAATTGAATTGCATTTGCAAAGATTTTCGGTTCGAAGTCGGCGGAAATCTCAATTTCCGACAGACGAAGGTGCCGAAAATCAGCGACTGAATAATGACATGAAATCAAAAAATCTCGCCGCCCCATAGCATTTTCAAAAAATCAAGCACATTAATCAGCTCAATGTCTTCCACCTGCCTTGTAATGGGATCTAACGACACAAGTATCAGCCTACAGTCGGGATGTTCTTCCTTGAAGGCTTTAAGTCCGGCTTTGTGTTTGTTTTTTACCAACTCCGATGACTTGATTTCTATAGCGACCTTGGCATCTCCGATGACGACATCAACCTCCTTCTTATCGTATGTATGCCAATAGGAGATGATGTCTTTCCTGTCGTTATATCCCTTGTATGCGATTATTTCCTGCACCAAATAATGCTCAAAGGCGTGACCATAGTCGTCAGTGCCTCGCCTGAGTGAATGACGCCCCAACAGGTAATTGGCAAGCCCCACATCAAAGAAATAGAATCGGGGAGCCTGTATAATCCTGCGCTTGACTGCCTTCCTGTATGCCGGAATCTCATATCCCATCAGTGTGTCATATAGAATCTTGAAGTAAGATTGCACCGTTTTGACAGACACACCGCAGTCTGAGGCAATATTAGAATAGTTCAGCACCTCTCCGTCGGAGATGGCCGCCACTTCCAAAAATCGCTCAAAGGCATCCAACTCCCTGACTTCGCCCTCTTCCCGGATTTCCTCGTTCAGATACAATTCCACATAAGCCTTAAGACGCTTGGTAGCATCTGACACCATGTAATGACGGGGGATCATCCCGTTCTGGACAGCCCTGTCCAACTGGAAGTCTGTCACTTCCGGCCAGACAAGAGGATAAAACGTTTCCGGAATGGCCCGACCTCCAAGAGTGTTCGTCCCGGACTTCTTCAGTTTTCGGGCGCTGGAGCCGCTTAGTATGAACCAAAGTCCCTTTTCAACCATCAAGGCATGGACGACATCCAACAGTTCGGGCACCTTCTGAATCTCATCAATGATAATAAGAGTGCCGGCTGCTTTATTCCAAAGGGCTTCTTTCAGAGAATTCGGATCTCTTTTGAAGGATTTTCTTACATCAGGGTCCAATAAATCATAGTAAATCTTCCCTTTAAAACGTTCCTTCAACAGAGTGGATTTCCCTGTCTGACGTGCTCCAAACAGGAACATTCCTTCATCTAACTTGCGCTCAATATCGAATATTCGCTTGTACATAGATCATTGGTTTTGCTTTATAATACTCCAAATATTCTATTTAATTCATGGAGTATGGTCGCAAAATTAGCAAGAATTATTTGAATCTCAAAATCCACATGGAAACCTTTTCCAAATAAAGCGAAACAAGAAAGCAAAAGCCGGTCGGGTGATACTTTGGTAAAATTGGGATAAAAACGCTACTTTTGCAGTGGCAAACCCCTAAAAGGCAACTATGAAAAAAAATACCACCCTCTATGTGTTGATGGCCGTCGTGCTCCTGCTGTTGGCGCTCGGCGTGTGGCTCTACATCGACAATCACCGCCAGGGCGAAGTGATCCGGGCCATGACCGACCAGTTCGAAATCGAAAAGGAGGAATTGGAAGAAGACTACTCCAAACTGGCCCTGCAATACGAAGACTACGGCATCCGCATCAGCAACGACTCGCTGGCCACCCTGCTCGATCAGGAACGCACCAAGAACCTGCGTCTGGCCGAGGAAATCAAGACCCTCAAGATCAACAATGCCCGCCGCCTAAGCGAACTGCGCCGCGAGCTGGAGACCGCCCGCGGGGTGATGCGCTCCTATGTCATACAGATCGATTCCCTGAACACGGTCAACACCCGGCTCAAGGAAGAGAACCGCGCCATGACCCGCCAATACCGGGCCGCCCGCGAAGAAGCCACGGCCCTGGCCAAGGAGAAAGCCGTCCTCACCGAAAAAGTGTTGCTGGCCACCATGCTCGAAGCCCGCGACATCACCGTGCGCCAGCTCACCAACAAAGGCCGCGCCACGACCAAGCTCAACCGCACGACCCAGCTCGAGTTCCAAGCCGTCATCTCCAAGAACATCTCCGCCCCGGTGGGCCGGAAGGCCATCTATCTGCGCATCACCCGGCCCGACGGCCTGCCCCTGCTCAAGGATAATGCCCAGACCTTTGCCTTCGAAGGCAGCCAACTGCCCTGCTCCGCTTCGCGCATCATCGAATACGACGGCGAGGAAGCCCATGTCACCATCTACTGGGACGTACAGGAATACCTCGACGCCGGCACCTACCGTGCCGACTACTTCGCCGACGGCTTTTTGATCGGCAGCCGCGAATTCGTCCTGGGCAAATAACTGTTTCACCCGTAAAAAAGCTGTACCATGAAGCATCGACTGGCATCGGTCCTCCTTGTCGCAAGCCTGTTGTCAGGCACCGCGACCCTGTCGGCGCAGACGGCCCGATTGGCGGCCCTGGCCAAGAACTATACACAGTTTTCCCAGTCCTACGCCCAGGAGAAGGTCTATCTCCATTTCGACAACGATTCCTATTTCACCGGAGAGAACATCTGGTTCAAGGCCTATGTCGTCCTGGCCGAAAACCACCGTTTCACCCCCATGAGCAAGACGCTCTACGTGGAGCTGCTCTCCAGCAGCGGCAACATCGTCGAGAGCCTCAAGTTGCACATCGAAAACGGACAGGCCCACGGGGTGTTCTACCTCAAGCCCGAGTTGAGCGCCGGCTTCTACGAAGTGAGGGCCTACACGCGCTGCATGCTCAACTTCGGCCAGGAAGTGGTCTTCTCCCGGGTGTTCCCCGTGTTCGACCAGGCCGTCTATGAACGGCGTTCCGGCCGGCGGCAGACCCCCACGATGAAAATCGCCCCCGATCCCCTGCCCGACAAGCGGGAAAAGGCGGCAGCCACCGACAATAAAGACGAGGCCCGGCAGCTCATCGCCTTCTTCCCCGAAGGCGGTCACCTGGTGGCCGGCCTGCCCAATCAGGTTGCCTTCAAAGCCTGGGACAATGCAGGTCGCGAAGCCGACGTAAGCGGCCAGGTGCTCGACAGCCAGGGCCAGACCGTGGCCTTCTTCGCCACCGCCTGGCAAGGCATGGGCGTTTTCGAGTTCACCCCCCTGCCGGAAGAAAAATACACCTGCCAGCTCACTGCAGGCGGCAAGACAACGCGGGTGGACCTGCCCCAGATCGAACCGGAAGGCTATACGCTGCGGGTCAACAACCTTTCGCCCGACCAGCTGGGCATCACCGTGCTCAACAATTACGACCGGGTGCAGGACACCATTGCCCTGGCCATCGCCTGTCGCGGCCGCCTGTATCTCTACCAGCCGCTGGCCGTCACCGCCAACACCCTGGCCGGCACTTTTTCCAAGGCCGGCCTGCCCTCCGGGGTGAACGAAGTGTTCCTCTACGATGCAAGCGGACGCATCCTGGCCAGCCGTCAGATCTTTGTGCGCAACATGGCCCACGACCCGGCCGCCGTCCAGATCGAGTTTGAACAGAACAAAGAGAGTTACAAGGCCTTCGAACCGGTGACCATGAAGTTCAGTCTGAAAGACCGGCAACAACAGCCCCTGCCCGACCAGACTTTCTCGCTGTCTGTCAGGGACGGCAGCGAAGTGCTGGCCAACGCCCCGCAGACCGACATCTACAGCCAGTTGCTGTTGGCCTCCGACCTGAAAGGCTTCATCAAGAACCCGGCCGCCTATTTTGAAAAAGACGATGCCCGCCACCGCCAACAGCTCGACCTGCTGATGATGGTGCAGGGCTGGCGCCGCTACAGCTGGGAAGTGATGTCCGGCCAACAGGCCTTCCAGCTGAAGCACCCCATCGAGGAAGGCATCCTGCTCGACGGCAAAATCCTGTCGATTGTGCGCCGCACCCCGGTGCCCGATGCCAAGGTGACCCTGCTCATGCTGTCCGATTCCGCGGCCTTCACAGGAGCCTGCACCACCGACATAGACGGCAACTACAACTTCCTCTACGATTTTGACGGACTGTGGCGACTCTCCCTGCAGGTGACCGACGAGCGGCAACGTCC
>JAGDCW010000072.1 GCA_017958305.1 Bacteroidales bacterium
CGTCTTCGGCGGCATCGGCGGTTTCGGCCCATATCCCGAATACAAGCAGTATCAGGATGGTGTCATGTACATCCTCTATCCCTGGTTCATGCCGCTGCTCTTCCTGCTGGCTGGCATAAGTGCCCGCTATGCCCTGGAACGGCATTCCGGCAAGGAATGGTTCAAGGCCCGCACGCGGAAACTGCTGGTTCCTTCGACCATCGGCCTCTTTGTGTTCCAATGGATGACGGGCTACTTCAATACGGCCGTGGCGGCCAGGACCGGCTCCTTCGATGCCATGCCGGGCGTTGCCCGGTTTTGTCTCTGGGCCGTCAGCGGCACGGGTCCGCTCTGGTTCATCCAGGACCTGTGGCTCTTCTCCCTGATCCTGCTGCTCGTGCGCAGGCTGGATGGCAAGAACCGTTTCTATTCCTGGTGCGGCCGTGTTTTCGGCGGCAAGACCGGCATTGTGTGGATCCTCCTGCTGGGCGTGTTGTTCTGGCTGGGGGAGCAGACCCTGATCCGGAATCCCCGGCCGGAGAGCGCAGACGGGCTCTTCAATCTCTACAAGCCGCTCTTCTACCTGGTGCCTTTCCTGATGGGTTACTTTGTGTTTGCGCATGATGCAATCCAAGAGAAGTTGGGCAAGGCCTGGATTCCGCTTCTCGTCTGTGCTGTGGCAGCTGGCGTAGTGTTGATCGTTACGACCTTCGGCCATGACAATACGACCCCGCAGTATCTATGCAGCCCGCTCAACTGTCTCTATGGATGGTTCGCCTGCCTGGCGATGATGGCCTGGTTCAAGTCGTGCTTTAACAAGACCTCAGCCTTCGCCGGCTACATGACCCGCTCCAGTTTCGGTCTTTACATCGTCCACTATCTGGTGATCGCCAGCCTGGGCTACATGATGAAGATGCACACGCAGCTGCCGCCCTGGTCCATGTACGTCATCCTGACGCTGGCTGTCTTCACTCTCTCGCCACTGATTTACGAACTGCTCCGCCGCATCCCCTTCGTCCGCTGGGCCGTCCTCGGCGAAAAGAAAGCGTAGCACGGGTTATTTCATGACAAACAGCAGGTCGGCGCCGTCCTTGATATCTTCATAGCGGAGCGTTGTACCTTTGAGCCGCTGGCCGTTCAGATAGACGGCTTTTACATAGACATGTTCCGGCGTCCAGTTCTGCGTCCGGACGGTCAGCGTGCCACCGTCAGAGAGTTTCACTTTCACACCGGGCAGGCAGGGCGAGCCCAGCTCATACTCGTTGCTGCCAGGGCATAAGGGATAGAATCCCAGGCAGTTGAAAATGTACCAGGCGCTCATCTGGCCGCAGTCGTCGTTGCCGCTCAAGGCATCGGGCTTGTTGCCATAGAAGTGATCGGCCACGTAGCGCACCCATTTCTGGCATTCCTGCGGTTTGCCAAGCTTGTTGTAGAGATAGAGCACGTGGTGGCAGGGCTCGTTGCCATGCCAGTAGCCGCCGATACGGCCCCAGATGTCATGCGCGCCGGGGATGTCGTCGCTCATTTCGATGGTGAACATGTTGTCGAGCCGGTCGCACAGGAATTTCTTACCAGCAATGGCCATGTAATCCTCGAAGGCATGCGGCACCGTCCAGGTATACTGCAGGGTGAAGCCTTCGGTGATGTCGCCCCAGCCGTTGTCGGAGCCCGGGCCTTCGTAGGCGATGTCGGAGAAAGGCGTCCGCCAGTTGCCCCTGGAGTCGCGTCCACGCATGTATTTCGTCTCGGGATCTATGAGGTTGCGGTAGTTCTGGCTGCGGCGGAGGAAGAAGCCGTAATCTTCCATGTGGCCCAGTAGTCTGGCGGCCTGGGCGATGCACCAGTCGTCATAGGCATATTCCAAGGTCTTGGACACAGATTCCATTTCCTTGTCGATGGGGACGTAGCCCAGCGCCGTGTATTCCGGCAGGCAGTCGTAATGCGGGTTGGTCGCCGTGGTCTTCATGGCCTGGTAGGCGCGCTCATAGTCGAAGCCCTGCACGCCCTTGGCCATCATGTCGGCCAGGACGGAGACGGCGTGGTAGCCGATCATGCACCAGGTCTCACCTCCATAGAACGACCAGATGGGCAGCATATGCTCGGCACTCTTGTCGTAGTGTTCAAGCATGGAATTGGCCAGGTCGGCCTGCAGGGGCTTGTTAACTAGGTTCAGCAGCGGATGGAAGGCACGGTAGGTATCCCAGAGGGAGAAAGTGGTGTAGTTCGTAAAGCCTTCGGCCTTGCCGATGGTGCCGTTGTGCGCCCGGAAGCGGCCGTCAACGTCCTGGAAGAGGAAAGGATGCATGGCCGTACGGAAGACGCTTGTATAGAAGGTTTCTTTCTGGTCCTGCGTGCAGGAAGGGTCCAGTTCGTA
>JAGDCW010000013.1 GCA_017958305.1 Bacteroidales bacterium
ACCAACGCTTCTTCCAGAAATACTATACCGAGTGATCAACCGACAAGGGAACGGGAGATAGTCTTGTTGTTGTTTCATCTTTTTTGCCTTTGCACACGCGGGGTTTGTCTTTTTTTTCTGTAGCTTTGCGACGAATAATCATGAAAAACCTTGTCGTATGCCAGAGATTAGCACCTTTTATGGAATCGTTGTGTACATGTATATTGACGATCATAATCCTCCTCATTTCCATGTATGGTATGATGGATACGAAGCAGTTGTTTCCATTAAGGAGGGCGTTGTTAGGGGAGAGTTCCCCAAAAAAGCATTGAAACTCGTTTTTGAGTGGCTGGAACTACATCAGGAAGAGTTGATGGATAATTGGAAACGTTTGTCTAATTTTGAGGAAGCATTAAAAATAGATCCGTTAAAGTGAGCAAGATGGAGAAATACAAAATTTTGAAGGTGACTGCGGCAGAGTATGTCGATGGTTATTGTTTGATGCTTTCGTTCAATAACGGAGAGAGCAGAGTGGTCGATTTTGCTCCTCTGATGCAGAAAGGAATATGCCGCAAACTCCAGGATGTGGATTATTTCAAGTCTTTCTCGCTGGACCATTTCACAGTCGATTGGCACAATGAAATCGGATTTGCTCCTGAGTTTTTATATGAGCGGGGGATGGTGCCCTATCAGTCTTCACAGCACTCGACCGATGCTGCGGCGGACACCCCAAACTCATTCCTCACGACAAGGTGATGCAAAAGATGGAACAAATGCTGGCAACTTATGTGGGTTAATAATCATTGCAAATGCAGTGATTAAATAGATTATTCGCATTTTATCTTTGCAATTACAACTTTTAGTTGCTCTCTCACTGCTTGTGGTAGTTCCGGATTAGACATAGCCCCCTTGATGATGCCATTGGCAAGACCCTCCTGCTGGAAATCTAATTAACAACCAAGCCCGGAAGATCGAGTGACCTTCCGGGCTTTCTTGACTTGAGGGGGTGGCAGGACGGCCGCCCCTTTTTATGAATGCACGCCTGGATTATTTCTTGAAATAACGCTTGAACAGGCCCTCGAAGCCCTGGCCGTGCCGGGCCTCGTCCTGGGCCATCTCGTGGACGGTGTCGTGGATGGCATCCCAGCCCTGTTCCTTGGCCCGCTTGGCGATGCGCATTTTTTCGGCGCAGGCACCTGCTTCGGCGTTCATACGCTTGTCCAGATTGGTCTTGGTGTTCCAGACCACTTCGCCGAGCAGTTCGGCGAATTTGGCGCAATGCTCGGCCTCTTCGAAAGCGTAGCGCTTGAAAGCCTCGGCAATTTCGGGATAGCCCTCGCGATCGGCCTGGCGGCTCATGGCCAGATACATGCCGACTTCGGTGGCCTCGCCCATGAACTGGGCGTTCAGGTCTTTCATCATTTCTTCGTCACTGTCCTTGGCAACACCAATCACATGCTCGGTGACAAAGTTGAGGTTGTTTTCTACCAGTTCTTTGAACTTGTCTTTGGGTTGACGGCACTGGGGGCATCTGTCGGGAGCCTCATCTCCTTCGTGAACATAGCCGCATACGGTGCAAATCCATTTTTTAGCCATAGTTTTTGTATTTAAATTGTGAATAGAATAATGTCCTGGTTTGGATTTGACAAATATAGGATACAGAATGCGAATCCCAATCACCTTAACATCTTTTTTTTTCTCCGGGGACATGCAAAAAAAAGAGCCCGCCGGAAAGCGGGCTCCTTTCAGAGTTATGAAGCTGTCTGACTTGGCTTAGATGACACCCTGGGCCATCATGGCCTTGGCCACTTTCATGAAACCGGCCACGTTGGCACCCTTCACGTAGTTGACATAGTCGCCTTCCTGGCCGTATTTGACGCAGGCTTCGTGGATGTCGTGCATGATGCCCTGCAGCTTCTGGTCCACTTCTTCCTTGCTCCAGTTCAGACGCATGGAGTTCTGGGTCATTTCCAGACCGGAGACGGAAACACCGCCGGCATTGGCAGCCTTGCCAGGAGCGTAGAGGATCTTGGCCTTGAGGAATTCGTTGACAGCTTCGGGGGTAGAAGGCATGTTGGCACCTTCGGAAACGGCGATCACACCGTTCTTGAGCAGAGCGCGGGCGTCGTCGCCGTTGATTTCGTTCTGGGTGGCACTGGGCAGTGCGATGGTGCACTTCTCGTTCCAGGGACGGGCACCTTCGACATACTTGACACCGTATTTCTCGGCATATTCACGGATACGTCCGCGATAGACGTTCTTCAGTTCGAAGATGTAGTCGAGTTTTTCGCGGTCGATGCCGTCCGGATCATAGATGTAGCCGTTGGAGTCGGACATGGTGATGACCTTGCCGCCCAGCTGCAGCACCTTCTCGGCCGTGTACTGGGCCACGTTGCCCGAGCCGGAGATGGCGCATACCTGACCCTTCAGGTCGGTGATGCCGTATTTGCGTTTGAGCATGTTCATCAGGAAGTAGATGTTGCCGTAGCCGGTAGCTTCGGGACGGATCAGCGAACCGCCGAATTCCAGGCCCTTGCCCGTCAGCGTTCCGGTGAATTCGTTGCGCAGCTTCTTGTACATACCGAACATGTAGGCAACTTCGCGTCCGCCTACGCCGATATCACCGGCGGGAACGTCGGTGTCGGGACCGATCATCTTGTGCAGCTCCAGCATGAAAGCCTGGCAGAAGCGCATGATCTCGGCATTGGACTTGCCTCTCGGGGAGAAGTCGGAACCACCCTTGGCACCGCCCATCGGCAGAGTGGTCAGAGCGTTCTTGAAGGTCTGTTCGAAAGCCAGGAACTTGAGGATACCGGGATAAACCGAAGCGTGGAAACGGATACCGCCTTTGTACGGGCCGATGGCGTTGTTGTGCTGGATACGGTAGCCCATGTTGGTCTGCCAGTTGCCCTGGTCGTCCATCCAGGTGACGCGGAAGGAGAGGATACGGTCGGGAATGCACAGACGCTCCACCAAGTTGACTTTGTCGAACTCGGGATGTTTGTTGTACTCTTCCTCAATGGTGCTTAAAACTTCTCCGACGGCCTGGATGTATTCCGGTTCATTCGGAAATCTGCGTTCAAGATTCGCAATGACTTCTTTTGTTTTCATAGGTGTATTTGGAATTAAAACTTTTGGTTCTGAAAAACGGCGGCAAATATAGGATAAAATCACAAATGCCACAAATAATATGCTGCATATTTTTCAAATATTTTTATAGCAAACTAATAATCAACGATTTAAAAAATGTATATATATTCACATATTGCATATTACCATCGTTTTCCCTACATTTGTCCTTTGTTTACGAGCAAGAGAAGTCTGATGAAAGCTTTGAGAACCATCCTGTGCCTGACAGCCCTTTGTTGCCTGCTGCTATCGTGCCGGCAGCAGCCTGCGGCCATCGTTTTTGAGCAAAGCGACGATTTTGAACAGTTGAAAGCCCTGGCCGCCGAACGGCAGCAGCCCCTGATGATGTTTGTCTGGAAGAGCGACAACCGCATGACGCGTGTCGTGCGCGACCAGGTCCTGGCCGATCCCGACATTGCCCGTTTCCTTAACAGCCACTTTGTCAATGTCTCGGCGCAAGTCCGTCAGCCGCAGTGGCGCTGGCTGGAGCACCGTTACGGGCTCTACGCCTATCCGCACCTGCTGGTGCTCGACAGCTCGGGCCGGCTGCTGGGCGAGTTTTCGTCGCTGGGCCAACTGGGCTACGACGAGCAGGGCGATCTGCCGTGCCGCCGCCCCCTGTTGCGGCAGGCCGGACTCTACAGCCGCTTCCAAAGCGAGAACGACTCGGTGTTCTTCGGCGTGGAAAACTGGCAGGTGATGGATGGCTGCTACATCCGGCTCGACTCGGAGCTGTTCCGGCGCATCGCCCGCAACAAGGACCTGCTGCGCGACCGCTACGGCACGGCCTACGACGTGCTGATGGACTACAATTTCTCTTCGACGGCCGTCAGCCTGTTCCTGCCGGGATACGACCGCTCGCCCCGCCGCAACGAATACCGCATCCGCACATATTATGAGGCCCTCGACAGCCTGGACATCGACCGGGAGGGACGCTACCGCTTCTATGCCGACGTAAACCTGGCCGTGGTCGAAGAGCGCTACAAGGATGTGCTCACCCTGGCCCGGAAGGCACGCGACAAAGGCTATATCCAGGACATCGAATACGAAGACCTGGCGGCCCGTTTCCAATAAGAATTCTTTTTAGGCTGGCAGATTGCGGCCGTGGCAGTTCTTGTACTTCTTGCCGCTGCCGCAGGGGCAGGGATCGTTGCGCCCGATCTTCTGCTCGACACGGACCGGCTCCAGGCGCTGAGGCTCCTTGCGGTCGCCCTGCTGGCCGTTGCCGGCGCTCTGGCGGCTGAACTCGTCCTTGCGGGTGCGCAGCTGGCTGTAGTCGTTGCGACGCTGGGCGGCTGCCTGGCGCACGTTGTCGGGATCGCTCAAGGGGATCTGTCCGCGCATGAGGATGGAGATGCTCTTCTTGTTCATGCTCTCGACCATCTGCTTGAACAGGTTGTAGGACTCGAGCTTGTAGATGAGCAAGGGGTCTTTCTGCTCGTAGCTGGCGTTCTGTACCGAATGGCGCAGTTCGTCCAGTTCGCGCAGGTTCTCCTTCCAGGCTTCGTCCAGGGTGTAGAGCAGGATGCTCTTCTCAAAGGTCTTGACCACCTCTTTCGACTGGCTTTCGGCGGCGGCTTTCAGGTTGCAGGGAATCTGGTAGGTGCGCTTGCCGTCGGTGACCGGTACGACGATGTTCTCGTACTGGTGGCCTTGGCGCTCATAGACCTGCTGGATGACCGGATTGGCGATGGCGGCCATCTTCTCGGTCTTGCGCTTGTAGTTCTCGATGGCCTTGGTGAAGAGGATCTCCACGCTGTCGTCCAGGCGCTGCCGGCTGAAGGCCTCTTCGTCGAAGGGCATTTCCATGGCGAAATACTTCATCATGTTCATCACCAGCCCTTCGAAATCCTTGTTTTCGTCGGCCTCGTCGACCAGGCCCTTGATGGTGTCGTAGGTGGTGTTGGCGATCTCCATGCCGATGCGTTCGCCCATGACGGCATGGCGGCGCTTGGTGTAGATGACCTCGCGCTGGTTGTTCATCACGTCGTCGTATTCGAGCAGGCGCTTGCGGATGCCGAAGTTGTTTTCCTCGACCTTCTTCTGGGCCCGTTCGATGGCTTTGGAAATCATCGAGTTTTCGATCATCTCGCCTTCTTCCAGCCCCATGCGGTCCATGATGCCGGTGATGCGCTCGCTGCCGAACAGACGCATCAAATCGTCTTCGAGCGAGACATAGAAGACCGAGGAGCCCGGGTCGCCCTGACGGCCGCTTCGACCACGCAACTGGCGATCGACACGGCGCGACTCGTGGCGCTCGGTGCCGATGATGGCCAGACCGCCGGCCGCTTTGACTTCGGGGGTGAGCTTGATGTCGGTACCACGGCCCGCCATGTTGGTGGCGATGGTCACCGTGCCTTTCTCACCGGCATGGGCCACGATTTCGGCCTCGCGCTGGTGCAGCTTGGCGTTCAACACATTGTGCTTGATCTTGCGCAGCGTGAGCATGCGGCTGAGCAACTCGGAGATTTCGACCGAGGTGGTGCCGACCAGGACGGGACGGCCCTGTTCGACCAGGGAGACGATCTCGTCGATAACGGCTTTGTATTTTTCCCGCTTGGTCTTGTACAGGCGGTCTTCCATGTCGATACGGGCGATGGGCCGGTTGGTGGGAATCACCACGACATCCAGTTTGTAGATGTCCCAGAATTCACCGGCTTCGGTCTCGGCCGTACCGGTCATGCCGGCCAGCTTGTGGTACATGCGGAAATAGTTCTGCAGGGTGATGGTGGCGAAGGTCTGGGTGGCGGCTTCCACCTTGACCCTTTCCTTGGCCTCGATGGCCTGGTGCAATCCGTCGGAATAGCGGCGGCCTTCCATGATACGGCCCGTCTGTTCATCGACGATCTTGACCTGGTTGTCGATGACCACGTACTCGTCGTCGCGGTCGAACAGGCAGTAGGCCTTGAGCAGCTGCTGGATGGTGTGGACGCGCTCCGACTTGATGGAGAACTCGTTGAGCAGCTCATCCTTCTTGGACAGGCGCTCTTCCGGGCTCAGGGGCTCGTTCTCGAGCTCGGCCAGCTGGGCGGCGATGTCGGGCAGCACGAAGAACTGGGGATCGTCCGTGTCGCCGGTGATGTAGTCGATGCCCTTGTCGGTGAGCTCGATGGTGTTGTTCTTCTCGTCGATGACAAAATAGAGCGGATCGGTCACCACGTGCATCTCCTGGCTGTTGTTCTGCATGTAGAACTCTTCGGTCTTCTGCATGCTGGCCTTGATGCCCTGTTCGCTCAGGAACTTGATCAGCGCCTTGTTCTTGGGCATGGCCTTGTGCTAAAGGTAGAGCAGCAGCGAGCCTTCGCTCTGCTCCTTGGGATCGGTCGAGGCCATCTTTTTACGGGCTTCGATCAGGAGCTTGGAGGCCAGGTCTTTCTGGACGTTGACCACGCGCTCCACCTTGGGCCTGAGTTCCTCGAACATCTGGTCTTCGCCCTTGGGCACCGGACCGGAGATGATGAGCGGCGTACGGGCGTCGTCGATGAGCACGGAGTCCACCTCGTCGACGATGGCATAGTTGTGCTTGCGCTGCACCAGGTCCAGGGCATTGCCGGCCATGTTGTCGCGCAGGTAGTCGAAACCGAATTCGTTGTTGGTGCCGAAGGTGATGTCGGCCAGGTAGGCCTGGCGACGCTCTTCGGAATTGGGGCGGTGCTTGTCGATGCAATCGACCGACAGCCCGTGGAACATGTAGAGCGGACCCATCCATTCGGAGTCACGCTTGGACAGGTAGTCGTTGACGGTGACCACGTGCACGCCGTTGCCCGTCAGGGCGTTCAAAAAGACGGGCAGGGTAGCCACCAGGGTTTTGCCTTCACCGGTGGCCATTTCGGCGATCTTGCCCTGGTGCAGCACCACGCCGCCGAAGAGTTGGACGTCGTAGTGGACCATGTCCCAGGTGATCTCGTTGCCGCCGGCCACCCAGTGGTTCTGATAGACGGCCTTGTCGCCTTCGATGTGCACAAAGTCGTGACTGGCGGCCAAGTCGCGGTCGAACTGGTTGGCGGTGACCTCTATGAACTCGTTCTCGGCAAAACGCCGGGCGGTGTCCTTGACGATGGCAAAGACTTGGGGCAGCACCTCGTCGAGGGCCTTCTCAAGTTTGTCGAGGATATGCTTGTCGATTTTGTCTATCTCGCTGTAGATCTTCTCGCGCTGGTCGATTTCCAGCTCTTCGATGCCGGCTTTCAGGCGCTCGATCTCGGCGCGTTCTTCGCTGACGGAGGCCTGCACCTGGGTGCGGAGCTTTGCGCTCAGGGCGCGCAGTTCGTCGTTGCTCAGGGCGGCGACGGCCGGATAGGCGGCCTTGATCTTCTCCACATAGGGGTTGATCTCACGCAAGTCGCGCTGCGACTTGTTGCCGAATATTTTGGTCAGAAATTCGTTGAATCCCATATAATTGAGTGATTACAGGTGAATAATGGTACAGCAGTGCAAAAGTAGGCATTTCTGCTGACAAAAACTATGCCGACAGGGGGCTTATTTGCGCTGGAGGTCCAGCACCTTGCCCTGGCAGGCCGTGGGCGGGCGGATGTAGAGCAGGCGGCAGAGCGTGGGCGCCAGGTCGAAGATGGACACTTCGTCGCTGAGCCGGGCGCTGGTGATGCCGGCTCCGTAGAAGACGAGGAAGGTGTGCGCCTGGGCATAGCGCAGCTGGCGGTTGTATTGCGGATAGCTTTCCCACTGGAGGTTGCGGCCGGTCTCGACCAGGTAGGCCAAATCGCCGCTGAGGTCCTTGTGGTAGCTGTTCTCCATCTGTTGCGAGCGGGTCCTTCCGCTGGCCAGGTCGGGAGCGGTGTAGACGCTGCGGATGCCTTCCATCTCGGAGAGGAAGTCGGCAGCCTTGCGGCAGACCTCGCCGTAGTCGAGCCCGCGGGAGCGGATCAGTTCGCGGTTGAGCCAGATCTGGCTGCCGGTCTGTCCCAGCACCCAGTGCGACTCGCCATAGACGGCCGTCAGGTAGAGGTTGAGCAGGGTGGCGCAGCGTTCGGGCCAGAAACTCTCGGTCTTTTCCTCTTCGGCCAGGGGCCAGACATACTCGCCGGTGCCGGTCAGGAAGACGAGGGTCTTGTCCAGTCCGACATGCTTGTCCACTTCCTGCAGCAGGCGGCCCAGGTCCTCGTCCAGGCGGAAATAGAGATCCTGCAGCTGGACGGCGCCCTTCTGGGAAGTGGCGGTCCCGGCGAAGCTTGCATCGAGATGGAGGTTGAGCAGGTCGGGGTATTCGTCCTGACCCAGGCGCTCGTTGACCATCAGTTGGGCGGCAAACTCACAGACGTCCGCATTGGCCATGGGGCTGTGGCGGTAGTCGGCGGGCTTTTCGCGGAAGCTGGCGCTGCCCAGGTTCAGGAAGAGCACCGGGGAAGGCTCTTGCCAGGGCATGTATTGGTAGCGGGAAGCTTCGTATTTGGGGGTCCAGGGCCTGTCGAGACGGCTGGAACGGCTGTTCTGCATGTTGAGGAACTCCAGCCAGCGGGGCATGTCGCGGTAGTAGGTGCTGGTGCACCAGGCGCCGTCGCGGGTGTCGATCCAGAACACACCGTCGGCCTTTTTGCCGGCCGACAGCATGCAGCCTTCGGGCGCGCCGCCGATGGAAAAGACCTTGGCCTCGCTGCAGGCGGTCTTCAGCTCGTCGCCGAGGGTGGAGACCTTCAGGGCCTTGGGCGAAAGTTTCTCACGGGTGTAGTTGCCCAGCCAGTCGGGATCTTCCAGGATGGAGACCAGGCGTTCTGCCTTGCGGTCGAAACGCCGCCCCGAGACAATGCCGTGCTGCGAGGGCGGACAGCCGGTGGCCAGACTGGCCGTGACGGCGGCGTTGTCTTTCCCGGCCAGTGAGTAGGCTACCTGGGTGTAGGCTCTGCCTTCTTTGAGCAAGGTCTTGAATCCGCCTTCGGAAAAACCCTCCATGAACCAACGCAGATACTCCTCCTGCAACTGGTCGATATGGATGCCGATGACCAGGCGGGGGACCGCCGGCTCCTTCTCTCCGTGGTCGGCGGCTGTCAGTCCTTGGACCGGCAAGCCCAGGGCCAGCAATGCAAGCAGCAGTTTCTGATACATGGAACAGGGTCGTTTGGGAGGCAAAAGTAATACTTCCTGACGGCAAATGCAACAAATTTACGCGCTCCGGCGGCGGGAGAAATACAGCCGGCAGGCCAGCCGCAGCATCAGGCACAGCAACAGGGGATAGAAGGCCGGATGGTAGTACTGGGGCAGGAAGAACAGTCCGCCGGCCAGGGCGACCGCACAGAGTATCGCCTGGAGCCAGAGCCAGCAGCGGCACAGGGCGCTGCGGCGGAAACGCCCGAAACACAGGGCGACGGCCAGGCACAGCTGCAGCGGATGCAGCCACAGCAGCAGCCAGTTGCCGTGCACCAGCGGATGCACCGAAAAGAAAGCCAGGAAGGCGATGATGAGGCCGGCCAGTCCGAAAAGCCCGAAAACGATCAGGTCGGGCAGGAGGATGGCCCGCCGCTGCCGGTATTCACCGTAGCAAACCAGGGCCAGGGCGGCCAGCACCACCCAGCAGACCAGGGCCGGACCGGGGCGGGCCGGGGAGTCATTCCCGACCACAGGCTCGCTGTCGAGCAACAGAGCGGTCTTTGCCACCAGCGGCTCGGCACTCTGCCTCAGGGGCAGGCAGTCGCAGGAATCGTCGGCCAGGACATCGGGCAGGATGCGTGCGGAGGCAAAGGCCTGCTGCATCACGTCGGGTGCGAACAGCAGCTCGCTGAAGGAGGCGGGACGGTCGGCCTCGCTGCCCAGCAGCAGGCAGATGCCCATCCAGGTCCAGGGATGCGGCCGGGTATAGTGCCGGATGGCCTGCCGAAGGGTGGGGAAGACCCGGGTCGAGTCGTAGGCGACCGGGCCGGCCAGCTGGTGTTCGATGATGAGCCGGGCCCGGGTGGCACAGTTGTCGTAAATGAAATTGTAGCGGTAGGTGCGGTTCTCGGGCAGGCTGTTGCGCCAGAGCGCCTGCCAGACGGCTTCCTTTTCGCCGAGTGTCAGGTTGAGCGTCTGTTCGACGACGGTCCGGCCTTCGGCCTGGTATTCGCGCAGGAAGGCGGCCGTGCGGCTCGCCCCCAGGATGTAGTCGGTCTGGCCGGTGATGAAGCGCCACAGAAAATGCGGCGCGTCGAAATCGAAGATGCCGTAGTTGAAGCAGATGTCCATGCGTGCGTCGCGCACACGCACGGCGCTGTGTCCGTAGTGGGCCCAGACGGCCTCGCCCGGCGAACAGGTGAGCAGGGAAATGTTGGCGTCCTCCTCCAGGGACGGCGCCTGAGGGTCGGCCGGGTGGAGCGGCAGGAGGCAGAGCAGCCACAGCGCGGCCGCGAAGATGGATTTTGTCTTCATGCGATGATATCAAGCCCTTTGGCAAGGCAAAGCTAATGAAAACTTCGCATCGGCGCTTGCCGGTCGCGTTTTTTTTTGAAACAAATCTGCCGCGAGAGGTCGAAGAAGCCGGAATAATGACGATATTTGCAACTCGTCAACAAAAAAGTCTGATCATGGATATTTCTGTCGTTATCATAGCCTTGGGCTTGTTGATATTTTTCTCGCACACGTTCAACGCCCTTTTTGTGAAGACCAGGATCCCCAATGTCCTGCTGCTGATGCTGATCGGTCTGGTCGTGGGGCCTGTGCTGCATCTCATCTCGCCCGCCGACCTGGGCCAGTTTGGCAGTGTGTTCACCACTATCACCCTGATAGTCATTCTCTTTGAGAGTGGCACCAACCTCAATCCCCAGACCCTGAGGCAATCCATCGGCAAAGCCACCCTGCTCACGATACTCAACTTTGTCTGTGTCATGGTCATCGCCTTCCTGGTGGGGCGTTTCCTGCTGGATCTGACGCTCCTGCACTGCCTGTTCCTGGGCGCAGCCGTGGGCGGCACCTCTTCGGCGGTGGTCGTCTCGATGCTCTCGCAGGTCAAGCCCGGCCCCAAGGCCGAAATGATCCTCTTCCTGGAATCGGCCCTGAGCGACATCGTCTGCCTGATCGTGGCCTTGGCCGTCTTGAGCGGCATCCAGACGGGGGCCATCAGCGTGGGCGCCATGTTCAAGACCATGGGCATCGCCATGCTGGCCTCCCTGCTGGCCGGCGTCGTGGTGGGCACCATTTGGCTGGTGGTCCTGAAAAAGTGGCTGAGCCACATCAAGAATTCGATGTTCACCTCCTTCGCCCTGGCCTTCATCATCTACGGCACGTGCGAGACCATCGGCTGGAACGGAGGTCTGGCAGTCCTGGCCTTCGGCCTGACGCTGAGCAATATAGGCAGTGCCAAGTTTATGCGCCGGCTTTTCGCCATAGGCGAGGAGAGCGGGCTCAACCAGCAGGAACGCAATTTCTATTCGGAGATCGTCTTCGTGCTGCAGACCTATTTCTTTGTATATATCGGTGTGAGCATCCAGTTGGGCAATATCTGGCACCTGGTGGTGGGCGCCCTGATCGTGGCGCTGATTTTCGCGCTGCGTCCGCTCACCGCCAAGACCATGGGCCGCAAGGACATGGACGGTCGCGACCACAAACTCATGGCCGCCCTGGGCCCCAAGGGACTGGTGGGCGCCGTGCTGGCTTCCCTGCCGCTGCAGTATGCCCAGCAATATGCCGTGACACACCAGGTGGCCGGTGAGGAGCTGCAGGTGGCCGTCGCGGAGAGCATGACCGGCCATTCGCCCTTCCATCGCCGGCAGCGTCCCGTCATTTCGGACGAGGAACTCTTGCCTTCGGAGCAGATCGTCGATACCGACACACTGCTGCTCCGGGCGGAAGACTTCGCACAGTCCGCCGCCGAAACCGCCGCCCTTGAAACCACCGCTCCCGAAACCGCCGTTCCCGAAACAGTTGCGGCCGGTGAGTCGGGCTACGCTGCAGGCCAAACCCTTCCTGCCGCCAGCCGGCCGGCCCAGGAGGCGCTTCCCCCGCAGCAGCCAGCCGGCGAGGACAGTTTCGAACAGGCCGTCGTCCTGGCCTACAACGGCCAGACGGTGCAGAATGTGGCTTATGCCATCGTGCTGTTCAGCATCATCCTCTGCTCGGTGATGGTGGCCGTCATCGAATCGAAATACAAGAAATCGTTCCTGGCCGCCACGGCTCCGTCGGGCAACGCTGCTCCGGAAGGAGAACCCGAAGCCGCCAAGAATCCAGCCGAGCCCGCCGAAAAGCCCGCTGAGTCCGCTGAGTCCGCCGAAAAGCCCGCTGAGAAGCCCGCCGAAGCTGCCGGGGAGACGGAAGGCGATTCCCAGGCGCGGCGCGAAGAAGATTGGAACGAACCCAAAGAAGACAAGTAGCGTTGATTATGGAACAAGCCGTCGATTTGCCGCTGTGGTCGCTGATACCCTTCGTCGCCATGCTGATGATGGTGGCGGTGGCACCGCTGATGATGAAGGAAATGTGGGAGAAGAATTCCACCAAGCTGATCGTGTCGCTGGTGCTGGGCGTGCCGGTGGCTGTTTTCCTAATCAACCGTGACATGTCGCAGGCGCTGGAACACCAGCTCCTCTACGACTATGTGCCCTTTATCGTGCTGCTGGCCTCGCTCTTTGTCGTGACGGGCGGCATCCACTTGTCGGGCGACCTGCTGGCCAAACCATTGACCAACACCATCTTCCTGGCCACAGGCTATCTGTTCGCCTCCCTGATGGGCACCACCGGCGCAGCCATGCTGCTGATCCGTCCGCTGCTGGAAACCAACTCGCAGCGCAAATACACCACGCACACCGTCCTTTTCTTCATCGCCCTGGTGGCCAACTGCGGCGGTCTGCTCACCCCCCTGGGCGATCCGCCCTTGTTCCTGCTCTACCTGCGCGGCGCCAGCTTCACCTGGTTCCTGCACATGTTCCCGGCCTGGCTGCTGGTGGGTGCCATACTTTTGACCCTCTATTATTTCCTGGACAGCTACTGGTACAAGAAGGAATCCGAGCACCGGCTTTTCGCCGACGAAGAGGAACGCCGTCCGCTCAGGATCTACGGGCAGGTCAACATCGTCTATCTTCTGCTCATCGTGGCAGCGGTCGCCTTCATCAACGTGGGCTTCATCCCGGCCATGGGCGATCCCGAGGCCCCCGTCTGGGTCCGCTTCCTGCGCGAGATTGTGCTGGTGAGCGTCATTTTCCTGTCGCTGTATTCCACCAAACAGGAGGTTCGTAGCCTGAACCGCTTCTCGTGGAACCCCATCCTCGAGGTGGCTGCCGTCTTCCTGGGCATTTTCACCACAATGATCCCGGCCATGTTGTTTTTGAAGAGCCATGCCGCCTCGTTCGGTCTTTCCCAACCCTGGCAGTTCTTCTACTCGACGGGTATGCTCAGCTCCTTCCTGGACAATGCACCCACGGCCTTGGCCTTCCACGGGGTGGCCACCGGATTGGTCGATAGCGGTGCCGCCCTGGCCGAGGTGGCTGGCATCCCCGAAGTGCTGCTCGAAGCCATCTCGATGGGTGCCGTCTTCTTCGGCGCCATGACCTATATCGGCAACGGCCCCAACTTCATGGTCAAGGCCATCTCCGAAGAATACGGCTACAAGATGCCCTCGTTCTTCGGCTATATGTACAAGTTTTCCCTGTGCGTCCTGCTGCCGGTCTATATCGTCGTCCAGCTGGTGTTTTTCTTCTTCTGACGGCCGGACCCCAATTTTGATAATCAACGACTGACAAACATACTAAGACAATGGAACAGATGACTCCGCTCACAGGCTACCGCGTGCGCAGGTACGACGGCCCGGTCAAAAGGTACTGCCAGACCATGGATCTGAAAGACGATCCCGCCCTCATCAAGGAATACATCAAACGTCACAGCGAGGCCTATGCCTGGCCCGAGATCCGTGCCGGCATCCGCGAGGTCGGCATCCTCGAAATGGAGATTTACATCCTGGGCACCCGCCTGTTCATGATTGTGGAAACACCCCTCGATTTCGAATGGGAACCGGCCATGGCCCGTCTGGCCACTTTGCCCCGCCAGGCCGAGTGGGAAGACTACATGGCCATCTTCCAGGATGCCAAGCCCGGCAGCACTTCGGCCGAGAAATGGCATCTGATGGACCGTATGTTCTATCTCTACGATTAGACCGCCGCTTTCTCAGGCTTGGGCTGGCCGGCCGCACGACTGCGGTTGACGATGGCCACCCCGGCAAACACCAGCACAGCTGCCACGACTTTCTGCCAGCTGAGACTGTCTATGCCCGTGTAGATGCTCACAATCACGGCCACGATGGGCTGCACATAGCTGTACATGCTCACGATGGTCGGGCGCAAGTGTTTCTGCCCGATGGGAATGAACAGGTAGGCAAAAAACGTGGCGAACAAGATCACGTAGCCCACCTGCCAGTAGAGCGAGGGTTCGATATGGGCGTAGTCCAACCGGCATAACGACCGGAATTCGAAGGGCAGCGACACCAGCACCGAAAACAGGAAGGCCCATTTCATGAAGGTGATGACGCTGTAGCGGGCGATCAGCGGGCGGAAGATGCCCAGGTAGAGCGCAAAGGTCAGCCCGTTGACTATCATCAGCAGCACGCCCGCCGGAGAGGTGGTGTCGGCCCCGTTGTTGACATGCACCGAATTGAATATCAACAGCATCACTCCCAGAAAACTCATCAGTACACCGCCGGCTTTTTTGAGCGTGATCGGCTCTTTGAGAAATATGGCCGCCACGAACATGGTCATGATGGGCGTGATGGAACCCAGGATGGACACATCGATCGAGGTGGTCACCGTGATGGCTTTCAAAAAGGAGAGCTGGGGCAGGAACAAGCCCACCATGGCGGCCAGGAAAATCTGCAGCAGGTCCTTGCCACAGACTTTTTCCCGGGGCATGAACAGCGAGACGGCCCAGAATATCGCACAAGCTCCCAGCGCCCGGAGGGTATAGACCTGCATGGGCGAGAGCACCCCCGACAGGGCGATGTCCTTGCTGAACACGATGTTGAATCCGAATATCAGGTAAGCGCCCAGGCAGGCCAGATGGCCGCCGAGTCTCGGCAGATTGATGCTCACGGCCTTTTCCTTGGTTTAGAGTTGGCGGATGAACTCATCGAGGTCTTCCTCTCTGGTGGCCCAGCTCGTCACGAAGCGCACCACGCTCTGCTGGGTGCCGAAGGGCTCCCATATCTCGAAGGAGGAAAAGGCGCCGAGCCGTTTGATCTCGGTATGGGGAATGCAGAAAAACTGCTGGTTGGTCGGAGAATCGATATAGGGCGTATATCCTTTCTCTATCATGGCCTGTTTGAGTTTCATGGCCATTTCCACCGCGTGCCGGGAAATCTTCAGGTAGAGATCGTCGGTGAACAGCGTGGAGAATTGCAGACCGAGCAGCCGTCCCTTGGCCAGCATGGCGCCGTGCTGCTTGACAAAGGTGAAGAAGTGGGGCAGCAGTTCGGGCTTGGCGGTGACGATGGCTTCGCCCAACAGGGCTCCGACCTTGGTGCCGCCGATGTAGAACACATCGCACAGACGGGCGATGTCGCGCAGCGTGACGTCGGGAGAGGCGGCCAGTCCGTAACCCAGGCGGGCTCCGTCGAGGTAGAGCGGAATCTTGTTCTTGCGGCAGACCCGGCTCAGGGCCTCCAGCTCCTTGAGTGTGTAGAGCGTGCCGTATTCGGTGGGGAAGGAGATGTACAGGGCGCCGGGAGCGACCATGTGCTGGTGGTTCTCGTTCTGGTAGAACTCGGTCAGGAAGCGTTGCACGTCGTTGGCCAGCACCTTGCCCTGGTGGCTGGGCACGATCAGTATCTTGTGGCCCGACGATTCCACGGCGCCGGCCTCAAAATTGTTGATGTGGCCCGTCTCGGCGGCCAGGATGCCTTCGTATTGGTGCAGCAACCCGTCGATGACCGTGGCGTTGGTCTGGGTGCCTCCCACCAGGAAATGGACCAGGGCGTCGCTGCAGCCGCAGGCTTCGCGTATCATGTCCTTGGCCTGGCGGGTATAGGGGTCTTCGCCGTAGCCGACAGTCTGTTCGAGATTGGTCTCCAAGAGCCGCTGCATCACCAAAGGATGCGCGCCCTCCATATAGTCGCAGTCGAAATGTATCATGACCGGTGTGTTGATTTGAGCCCACAAAGGTAGGATTTTTGTCGCATTGATTCAAAGTGTATTTTTTATGCCTATCTTTGTGCATCGTTAAAGTTATCAATAAGGAAGCATATGAACCTGAACGAACCCTTTGTCATCACACTGAGCCGTGAGATAGGATCCGGCGGCCATACCATAGGACGCATCCTGGCCGAAAAGCTGAATGTGCGTTATAGCGACAGGGACATCATCGAGAACCTGGAGAAAAGGTTTAATCTCACGGCCGATGCCATAGAGAAACTCAAGAGCCAGAAGAAAAACTGGCTGGCCGATTTCGTCCAATTTGTCACGCCTATGCCTTCGGCCTCCTATTTGGGAGCAAGCTCAGTGGCCGACGAGCGTTCCGATGACGAAGTCACCACCGGCGAGATCTACCGTGCCGAGGCGGAAATCATCAGGGAACTGGCCAACGAGGGTTCCTGCGTCATTGCAGGCCGTTCGGGCTTCCATATACTCAACGACCACCCGAATCATCTGCGTGTTTTCATCACCGCTTCCAAGACCAACCGTATTGACCGTGTCATGAGGAAACAGGGATTGGACCAGGCAGCGGCCTTGAAACTCGTCGACCGGATAGACCGGGCCCGTGAGCAATACATCCGGCAGTACACCGGCAACAACCGCTACGACGCCCGCAACTACGACCTGGTCATCAGCACCGACGGCCACACCGAAGCGCAGATTGCCGACATCATCCTGTCTTATATCGGTTAGAGTATCCGATTCCCATATCCGGGTGTCGACACCCTCAAATCAGTTTTTCCATAAGGCTTAGAGGCGGCCGGAAATTATAGCTTGGCGTGATAGGTTTTACCGGATGGCAGGGTAAATGAAATCTCGTCAATGGCGATGGCGTCGTGGCGGATGCAATATGAAGCGTCGTTTAGTGTGGCATCTTTCATCTGGTCGAAAGCCTCTTTGAAAGCTTGAGCCTCGGCAATAGGGACAGGAAGGGAGAAGCCGTTCCAAGAGGCGGGCTTGAAGTAGATAGGGAAGCACTCTTTTTCGGAGTCATATCGCCCCAGCGTAATATTTACGCTCTTCTTCATTTCCGTAATGTATATCGATTCTGTCTGGGCGCCCATGTGTTCTTCCAGATAAGCTTTTTGTAGCTGAGGGTCTTTGCTCCTGGCCTCGAAATGCTCCTGTTTCTCGAATTCGCCCTTTTCCTTCAGCAATTTCTCGGCCATATTCTTGTACCAGCAGCTGAAACCGACCTCCTCATAAGTTTTCAGCACTTGTTTCACCTGAACGGGATCCACATAGATCAGCGGTATGAGCACTTGCCCATTTTCGTGGACGACTCCATACTGACCATCCTTGCCGGCAATGACTGGCGTTTGGCCGGCTATTGTCCTCTGCGGGCTCAGGAAATCATATCCTTCGAACTGAGGCACTGGGTTCATGTTTTTGTCCAAGGCTGAATAATTGTATTCGGAGAAATCTCTCCTGTTCTCGTGATAGTCCCTGAAAGAGCCGCCCAGCGTGGCATAGTCCAGGCACCAGAGGAAAGTGCTGTCGGTTGAAGGCATAAGATGAATGATGTCTTTTCTAAACACTTTTCCGTCCAGGGAGTACAGATCGGACGCCATAAAAACAATTATGATTTCTTTTCTGGGAGTGGTTGAGTCGTCGATCCATTTGCTTTCGGCCTTGTGCCAATAACGGAAAAAGCCATAGTTTCCAAACAGTTCGAAGCGCTCGCCCACAAACGGTGCCGGCGTGGGCTCCACAACAAAAACCGGTTTCAACTGATTTTCAGCAATTTGATATAGACCGAAACGTTGGCTGAATTGAGTGTCGTCTTTCCTTTTGGTGTTGGGATTTGGCCAGTACCACCGGCCGTCGATAAGCAGTTTTCCGTCCAGTTCCTCGGGCGTGTTTTCTTTGCTGGAATCGAAGAATCTGACTCTGCCGGCATTATGGAGTCCCACATTGTCCCAGTGGTTTTGAGAGACGTTATTGGCGAAGCTCTTATACTCCTCCTTGTTTTTCGGCAGCTGGGCGATAAGCATGGTATAAGCGGGGAATTTATCCTTCTCCAACAGGTTTGCCGTCTTCTGATCTATGGGTCCCAGGATATATTCCCCGGTTTTCTTGTTCCTGATAGAGATGGCTCGTGCTCCTCGAGTACCGGGTATCATTGCACCGTCCAGGGCTATTACATAGTCTCCGTACTCCCAGAAATCCCGGTCTTCAAATAGCCGGTCTATCCAATAATCACAGTTGGTTTTATAGTCGGCCAACTGCTCTGCGCTCAACATGGGTCTGTCGGAAGCGCTGGAAGAACCGCTTTTGGACTGATTGGGCTCAAAGGCCGATGCCAACAAACCCGACAGAATGGTGCCAAGGGCGTTGATGCCTGCATCGGCGGCTGTGAAAGCGGGATTGTTCCTGACAGAGTTGCCGGAAGAACTATTGCCGGAAGTGGTGCGGCCGCCATGAGTATAGGGGCAGTCGCTCCGATGTGATTCTCCGGCTTTTACCCACCCGCAATGGTAGCAGTATTCAGCAACCTTTTGGGGGTTGGAAGGCGTGGGAATACTGGCATTTTGGGCATTGGAATCAAATGAGATCGTCGCTAAGACAACGAGCAGAATGGGCACCAGACGTTTCATGACAAATGAGTATTATTGCTTGGCAAAAATAAGAATAATAACTGACTCTGTTTCAAAGATATTTTTTTTATCACTGGACACGCAATTAGAGCGGCAAAAAAAGAGGACAACCCGCGGGGCTGTCCTCTTTGGTTTTGAGCCGGATGGGAGGCTTATTTGCTCAGGGCGGTGGCGACATCCACGGCGACGGCCACGGTGCAGCCGACCATCGGGTTGTTGCCGATACCCAGGAAGCCCATCATCTCGACATGGGCGGGCACCGAAGACGAACCGGCGAACTGGGCGTCGCTGTGCATACGGCCCATGGTGTCGGTCATACCGTAGGAGGCGGGACCGGCGGCCATGTTGTCGGGGTGCAGGGTACGACCCGTACCACCACCGGAAGCTACCGAGAAATAGGGCTTGCCGGCCAGCACGCGCTCTTTCTTGTAAGTGCCGGCAACGGGGTGCTGGAAGCGGGTGGGGTTGGTCGAGTTGCCG
>JAGDCW010000073.1 GCA_017958305.1 Bacteroidales bacterium
AACAGATGAAAAGCCTTTACATTTTTTTGACGGGGCTGGCTGTCAGCCTCTTGATGACAAGTCCGGCCCAGGCCCGGAGCCTCCTTTACACCACAGCCGTCATCGACTGCCAGGCCGAAGGCCGAACGGTGGGCGACCGCTACATCGGCCTGAGTTACGAAACCCGCATGATGATGCCCGACGAAAACGGCCAGTATTACTTCAGCCCCAAAAACAAGGCACTCATCGACATGTTCCACACCCTGGGCATCAAAAGCCTGCGCCTGGGCGGCAACTCGGTCGATGTCAAAGGCGGCTACACCCCTTCGGACAACGACATCGACGCCCTGTTCAGTTTTGCCCGCGAGGCCGGGGTCAAGGTGATCTATTCGGTGCGCCTGCAAGACAAGGTCGTCGATGGCCGGCCCTCGCCCGAGGCCAACATCAAGGACGCCTCCCGGCAGGCCAAATACATCTACGACAACTACGCCGATCTGCTCGACTGCTTTGCCATCGGCAACGAACCCGGCTATTACAAGGATTTCGAAAATGCCCTGCGCCCGCGCTGGGAAGCCATCTTCAAGGAAATGCGCCGTGTGGCGCCCCGTGCCCGTTTCTGCGGACCCGACGACAACCCGCATCCCCTGGAGTTCAAGAACTATTGGACCCACTTTGGCGAGTTGTCCTTCCTGAGCATGCACAACTACCCCGGCGGCTGCTCCTACCGCAACCCGGGCAAAGCCAGGAACTGGGCCGAACTGATACCCTTCGACCATAAGGAACGCTCGCGCTTCATGCTCTCCGAGGGCATGACGGCCGAGACGGAAAACGTCTATGGGAAGATGGCCTTCCTTTTTGACAGCATCCCCTTCCGCATGACCGAGACCAACAGCTACTGGTACAGCGGCCTGGATGGCGCCAGCAATGCCCACGCCGCCGCCCTGTGGGGGCTCGACCACCTGTGTTGGTGGGCCGCAAGAGGCTGCCTGGGCATGAACTTCCACACCGGCGACCGGGTGGGCGGCGACCAGATGCTGCCCCGCTATTCGGCCTTCATCACCCAGGGGCGGGGCTTCGATGTCTGCCCCCTGAGCTACGCCCTGAAGGCCTTCGACCTGTTTGCCACCGGCGGCAAAATGATTCCCGTCGCCTTGGATGGCAAGACCGAGGCCCTCAGCGCCTATGCTGTAAAGTCCCAGGACGGCTACAAGCTGTTGCTCATCAACAAGGACACTGCCAGTCTGGAAGCCCAGCCTGTCAACATAGCCCTTTCCGACCGCAGCCTGAACCTGGCTGCCGCCTCCTACACCCTTTTGAGCCACCGGCTGGTGCCCGATCCCGCCAGGACAGGCCGTCGCATGGCCACTGCCGCGACGCCCGATGAAATCTACCTGGCCAAGAAAGGCCTGATTATCGGCGGCCAGGAGATCCTTCCCGACGGCACCATGGGCGAGCCCCGCTGGCAGACGGCCGATGTGGGCGGCGGACAGATTTCGGTGAGCCTGCCCCCGCTCAGTGCCCTGATCCTGAAGATCGACACCTGGCAGCTGCCGGCCGAGATCGAACCCGTCAACGCCCCCTTCGAGATGCCCGACATGCGGCGGCCGGTATTCCCCAACCGCCGTCTGAGCATCGCCCAGGCAGGGGCCAAACAAAACAAGCTCAGCACAAAAGCCATCCAGAAAGCCATCGACCAGATATCCCGTCAGGGCGGCGGCACGGTCGTAGTGCCCAAAGGCAGCTGGCTGAGCGGCAGGATCGTTCTCAAGGACAATGTCAACCTGCAGTTGGAAGAAGGGGCCGAACTGCATTTCAGCGGTGAGATCAAAGACTACCTGCCTGTGGTCGCCACCCGCAACGAAGGGGTCGATATCTACTCCATGGGAGCGATGATCTATGCCAACGGCGCCGAGAACATCGCCATTACCGGGCGCGGCAAGCTGGTGGCTCCGGCCCGCGACTGCGAAATGATGAAGCAGGCCATGGGCGGTGTGCCCGAAAGCCTGCAGGAGATGACCATGGAAGAACGCGTCTTCGACGGTCGTGACGGCGGCAAGGTCTGCCTGCCCCAGTTCATCGGCCCCATCCATTGCAAAAACATCTTCATCGAAGGCATCACCTTGGAAAAGAGCATTTTCTGGAACATTGTTCCGGTCTATTGCGACCACATCATCATCCGCGGCGTCACCGTTTCGAGCCATGGCATGGGCCGCACCGACGGCATCGACATCGACTCTTCGGTCAACGCCCTGATCGAATACACCAGCCTCGACTGCGGCGACGACTGCTTCACCCTGAAGGCCGGCCGCGGCATGGACGGTGTGCGCCGGGCCCGTCCCACCGAAAACGTGGTGATCCGCCACTGCCGTGTCAAACGGGGCGTGGGCGGTGTGACCATGGGCAGCGCGACAGCCGCCATGATCCGCAATGTCTATATGCACGATTGCGTGATGGAAAGCCCGCAGTTCGGCTTCTATTTCAAGACGCGCCGCCCGCGTGGCGGAGGCGGTGAGAACATGTGGTTCGAGCGCATCCACATCATCCGTTCGACCAAGGAAGCCTTCTGCTGGGACATGCTGGGATCGGCCACCTATGTGGGCTCCGCCGCACAGCGCCATCCGGCCCCGGCCGTGAATGAGCTCACACCGGCCTTCCGCAACATTTTTGTCAAGGATGTGCAGGTGGATGCCTGCCGCGACCTGGTCAAGGCCACCGGTCTGCCCGAATCGCCCGTCGAGAACGTGATTTTCGAAAATATCCAATCGCCCAACCGCAACATCCGCCTC
>JAGDCW010000074.1 GCA_017958305.1 Bacteroidales bacterium
GCCGACGGCCGCCTGCTCTGGGAATACGAAACGGGCGAACAAGTTGTCGCCTCCCCCGTCGTCAGCGGCGGCAGATTCTTTATCCTGACCGCCAAAGGCAGCCTGCTGTGCTTTGGCGAATCTTCATCCTCCCAATCATGAGCTACGTAGAACTGCAACACATCACCAAGTGTTTCCAAGACGGAAGCCAGCGCGAAAGGACGGTCCTCCAAGAACTGGATCTGAACCTGGAACAAGGCAGCCTGACTGCCATCACGGGGGAATCCGGCGCCGGCAAGACCACCTTGCTCAACATTCTGGGCACCCTTTTGATGCCCGATCGGGGCAGCTACCGCCTTGGCGGACAGCCCATCACCCCACAGAGCGATTTGCACCGGCTGCGCAACCGCGAGATCGGTTTTGTCTTCCAGGACCACCGGCTCCTGCCCCAGTTCACCGCCTGGCAGAACATCCTCCTGCCTGCCCTGGCCTTTGACAACGTTGTCGGCGACGAACTGCAAGAGAGGGCCAGGTACCTGATGTCTGTCACCGGGATAGACAAGGTCAAGGACCAGCTGCCCGGGCAACTGTCGGGCGGAGAACAAAGCCGGACGGCCATCTGTCGCGCCCTGGTCATGCAACCGGGCCTGCTGCTGGCCGACGAACCCACCGGCCAACTGGACAGCCGGCATGCACGTGAAATCACCGCCCTGCTGCAGGAAGTGAACCGGACACTGGGAACAACCGTCGTTGTAGCGACCCATTCCCATGAACTGGCCGCCTCGGCGGATAAAACCTGGCAATTGAAAGACGGAAAACTCTCATGATCTCCCTCCACCGACATAGTCGCCGCCATTACGCCAGATTCTACCGTCTGGCGGCTCTGGCAGTCACGTTGATGACAGCCGTGGTAACCGGCAGTCTGATACTGGGGGATTCCGTCCGCGGTACACTCACCGACCGCGTAAAAGAGCGACTGGGAGATACCCGGACCATCATTTCTCCGGGTCAGGGCTTCCTATGCGACAGCATTCTCCGTGAGCCGCTGTTGCGTACCGCCCAAGGCTGTCTGGTCACCGAAGGCTTTGTCTATGACAAGGGCCGAATGATACCGGTGACCGTGTGGGGGACAGACATGGACGGCAGCGGACAATGCCTGCTGAACCAACCCCTGCAGAAACAGCTTGACAACACACAGAAGATAGTACTGCACCTGCCAGCCGGGCAAATGGTCCCCTCCGGCTCGCTGTTTGTATCGCAGCAATATACCACACAGCTGCGGCTAGACGTGGCGGGCTGTCTGACGGCCGGCCAGGGAGGCAACCGGCTGTTGCGCAACGAGCAAATCCGGCCGATGAATGTATTTGTGCAGCGCCGTGAACTGGCCGAAGCCATGGGACTGGACAATCGCATCAATCTGATCCTTTCACCGGAGGATATCAGCGAAGCGGCCTTTGAAGCCATATGGACTCCCGCCTGTTCAGGCATCAGGCAACAAGGCGGCACAATCTCTTCCGAAAGAGTGTTCCTGCCTGCGGCCCTGGTCGAAGCCTTGCAACCGCGAAACCGCTATTTCGCCTACTTTGTCAACAGCCTGGGCAACATACCCTACTCCTTTGTCACGGCCACCGATGCCCTGCAGGGCGACGAGACCGTCCTGAGCGATTATGCCGCCCGTCGGCTGCATGCCGGCGTGGGAGACTCCGTCGAAATGGAATACTATGTCGCCAAGGGGCTGAAAAAACTCGAAACACGCCGTCACCGCTTTATGGTCAAGCAGGTGGTCCCGCTCAAGGAGTTCGAATCGTCGCCCCGGCTGACGGCCGATTTTCCAGGACTGAGCGATGTGAGCAACTGTACCGACTGGGACAGCGACCTGCCCATAGACATGACACGCATCACCGACGAGGACGAGGACTACTGGGAGGCTCATCGCCAGACCCCCAAAGCCCTGGTCTCCTACCAGGCTGTCGCCGACGACTGGAGCAACGCCTGGGGAGTGGCCACCGCCCTGGACAGCCCGCTGGAGGCCGACAAAGTCTTGCGTCCGCAGATGCTGGGAATCAGTCTGAGTTCGCCCCGGGCAGCCGCACTGGAGGCCGCCCGCAGCGGCACGGATTTTGCATCCTTGTTCCTGGCCCTGGGCTTCTTCATCATATTATCAGCCGCCCTGTTGATAATCAACCCATTGCTCGAGATGTACCAACTGCGCCGGTCGGAAACCGAGCTCTATGGCTTGCTGGGATACAGCCAGCGCAAGCTGCGCAAGTGCCGGATACGGGAAGCCGCTCCCCTGCTGCTCGCCGCCACCCCCTTGGGTGTGGCCGCCGGATACGCTTATGCGGCCCTGTCCCTGCTGCTGTTGTCGACGGCCTGGAGCGGTGCGACCCAGACCCAGGGCTTCGGACTTCACTTCAACCTTTTGAGCCTGCTGCTGGGCTGGGGCGCTTCCATGCTGATTGTCTGGCTGCTGTGTCTGCTGGCCGTCAGAAAGGGGATGGCCCTGCCCCGAACCGCCCCGACAGGGCGCGCAGCACGGGGAAAAAGCATTTTCGCCTGGGGCTGCCTCTGCCTCACCCTAGTGCTCATAGGGCTCAACTTCATGCTATTCAAGAGTATGATTCTATTCATTCTCTGCGGCATGGGCTGGATACTCAGCGCCGGCCTCCTGGGCCAGGAATGGATACGATACAAGAACCGTCAGGCAAAGGCAGGCAGGCTCGACGGCCGAAGTCTGGTCTGGCACAGCCTGCAGAGCCGGCGGCCACTGCATCTGCTCTCCTATTGGACCCTGTCCACCGGTATTTTCACCATTTTCGCCGTCGGACTGAACCGGCCCGATTTTAACCGTGCCTCCCCGCAGGCGACAGGCGGATACCGGATGTTCCACCAAGTCGGCGTTCCGCTGCAATACGACCTCAACCAGCCGCAGGTTCGCCGCCGGATGGGGCTGGATTTCCTGCCCGAGGGGCAACAGATCCTGCAACTCAAGAAACATCTGGTCCAGGAAGCAGGATGCATGAATCTGAACAAAGCCCAGAGCCCTTCGGTCATCGCGATGGATCCGGCCGACATGCCGGGTTTCGGCATCGACACCAGTCTGTTTGGCAAGGCCGCCAATCAAACGCCGGCCGTGGTCATCGACCAGGAAACGCTGCTCTGGAGCCTGATGAAATCGCCGGGTGACAGTTTGCGCTATCTCTCCGACCAGGGAGATTCGGTGAGCGTGCTCATAGCCGGCACCTATCCCGGGGGCATCTTCCACGGAAACGCCTTGATGCCCCAAGACGATTTCCATAATATATGGCCTACGGAAACAGGCAGCCGCATTCTGTTGTCAAACACAGAGCCATACACAGATATGATGGCTACCGCCTTGAGCGACTACGGCTTGGAAATCACCACCACAGCCGAGCGCCTGCGCCATTTCCACGAAGTGACGGACACTTATCTGAGCATCTTTCTCTCCCTGGGCGGACTCGGCCTGCTGCTGGGCATTTTCAGCCTGATGATTGTCATACGCAAGAATCTGGCGGGCAGAGCCAAAGAATTGGAAACACTGCATGTGCTCGGCTATCCGGACAAAAGGCTGGTCCATATGCTTCGTAGCGAGAACGGCCTGGTTTCCGTCTATGCCCTGGCAGCCGGGGCCGTCGGCTCCCTGATCAGCATCAGCGCCAGCCTCACCGGTCCCGATGCAGGAGTTTGGCTCATGGCCGCCTTCGTGTTGTTGTTGCTTATTGCTTGCATACTATATTCAATCATACACATTATTAATCCCAAATCCTTAAAGCTATGAAACAAGCTATGTTAGTCCTTGCCCTGTTGGCAAGTGCATGTATCGGGCTCTCGGCCCAAAGCCGCAACGGATGGCGCGGACCGGAAAACAACGGCAGCTATCCCGACAAGAAACTCCTTGACAGCTGGCCAGAAGACGGTCCCAAGATGGTCTTCGAAGTAATGGATGCCGGCAAAGGCTATTCCAGTCCGCAGGTGGTCGGCGACCGGATTTATCTGACCGGGCTCAACGAAAGCGAAGACCAGGAAGTGCTCAACTGCTATACACTGGACGGCAAGAAGATCTACGCTGTGGCCTATGGCAAGCCCTGGGAGCGTTCCTACCCCGAGGTTCGTACCACGCCCACCTTCTACGACGGAAAGATCTATGTCATCAGCGGACACGGCGATGTCGCCTGCCTCAATGCCAAAGACGGGAAAATCGTATGGGCCCTGGACGGAGGGGAAAAATACGCCCGCAAGACCGGCAACTGGGGCAGCAGCGAATGTGCTCTGGTCTATGACGACAAAGTGATCTACTCACCCGGTGGCGACATCACCGCCATGGTCGCCCTGAACCGCAACACGGGAGAAGAAATCTGGCGTGCCAAATCGCTGGGAGAAAGAGGCAGTTATGCCACCCCCATCCTCATCACCTACAAGGGCAAACGGCAGATTATCGCCACCACGCCCCAAATCGTCTATGGTGTCAACCCGGACAACGGCGAGATTGAATGGACCTTCGACGACTGGGGCACGAAACTCTCCGGCCGGGGCCGCGGCGACGGCAACATCACCCCCAATGCCCCCCTGTTCCGCGACGGCAAGATCTTTTACTGCCATGGCTACAACCTCAACGGCTTCCAGCTGCAACTGGCCGACGACCTGAAGAGTGTCAGCCTGCTGTGGCGCACCGATGTCATGGACACCCATCACGGCGGCTATGTCCTGGTCGGCAACTATATCTACGGCTCCAACTGGATCAACAACAATGCCGGCAACTGGTGCTGCATCGACTGGAACACCGGCGAGACCAAATACGAAACCGCTTGGGAAGGCAAGGGAAAAGGCTCCATCATCACGGCCGACAACAAACTTATCTGCTTCGATGAAAGACGCGGCACCGTGGGGCTGGTCAAGGCCAATCCCGAAAAATTCGAAGTGGTGAGCGAGTTCCGCATCGAAAAAGGCAGCGGTCCCTGCTGGGCCCATCCCACCATCAGCAACGGCATACTGTATATCCGTCACGGTGAAGCTTTCTACGCCTTTAAGATCAAATGAAAATACTGTTCATCGTTCCAGGCTCCGGAGACGGATACTATTGCGGCAACTGCTTTCGCGACAACCTGCATGCCCAGGCACTCTACCGTGCCGGGCATGAGGTGGTCGTCCTGCCGCTCTACCTGCCTTTGAAGTTCCTGCACGACGTGTCGCAACAGGCCCCGCTCTTCTTTCCGGCCACGACCTTCTACCTGGAGCAGAAAACCGGCAAGAAGACGCCATCGTGGATAAAACGGATATTGGAATCGCGGCTTGCCCTGGACATGGCCGGTGCCATGTCCGGCACCACGACGGCTGCCGGCATGGAAGACATGACCCTGAGCATGATCGAGGGGGAAGACCGGACCTTTCGGAGGAACATCTCCCAGATGGCCGACTGGATAAAGCTGGAGCAGCCGCAGGTGATCCACCTGTCTTCCACCCTGCTCATCGGCATCGCCCAAGAGCTTAAAAAAGCCGTGGACATTCCCATTGTCTGCTCCCTGCAGGACGAGGAAGTATGGCTCGACTCCCTGGCGGCGGACGATGCCCGCCGGGCATGGACGGGCATCGTGGAAAGAGCCGGCTGCATCGACAGCTTTGTCACGAGCAGCCTCTATTATCAGCAGATTATCCGCGAGCGGCTGCCGCAACTTCCCTGCCCCGCAGTCGTCTATCCGGGCGTGGAGACAGCCCGCTACCGGACGGAAAGCTGGCCCGAGAACCCGACCATCGGCTTTTTCTATCGCATGAACCAGGCCGACGGCCTGGACATCCTGGCCGACGCCTTTGTCCTGCTGAAGGAACGCGGCAGCCTGCCCGGGCTCAAACTCCGCATCGGAGGAGGCTATATGTCACCCGACAAGAGTTTCCTGCGGCAAGTGCGCAAGAAACTGCAACCGTATGCCGATGACGTCTTTTTTGAGGAAAGCTATTCCTGGGAGCAGCATGCCGGCTTCTACAGCAAAATCACCGTACTGTCCGTGCCCCTGCGCTTTTCGGAAGGGATCGGGCTGTATCTGTGCGAAGCCTTTGCTGCCGGCCGTCCGGCCGTCGAGCCCTCCAGCGGTTCGTTCCCCGAAATCGTCGGACAGGGAGGACTGACCTACTCGCCCAACCATCCGGCGGCCCTGGCCGAACAGTTGGAACGCCTGCTCGGCGACCATGCCTTGTTTGAGCGTTGCAGCCGGGAGGCAAGCCTTCTCAGCCGACAGCGCTACGACGAACGGCTGATGGCCGAAAAGCTGCTGGAAATCTATCGCGGGCTGGTCCAGGCATGACCCCTCGGACTGGAAGCCCCAGCAGGCATGAAAAACAAAAGGCGCCTCGAAAGAGACGCCTTTGTTATATATGGACCCAAGTACTTATTCAGCCACGTTGGAAGCTTCGCTCTTGGCCAGTTCGGGATCTACCATGATGCGGCCGCAATACTCGCAGACGATGACTTTCTTGCGCATGCGGATGTCCATCTGGCGCTGGGGCGGAATCTTGTTGTAGCAACCGCTGCAGGCGTCACGATCGACGGTGACCACGGCCAGACCGTTGCGGGCGTTCTTGCGGATGCGCTTGAAGGCGGTCAGCAGACGGGCGTCGATGTTCTCTTCCAAAGCGGCGGCCCTTTCACGCAGATGCTCTTCCTGGGTGCGGGTCTCGGAGATGATGTCTTCCAGTTCGGCCTTCTTGACATCCAGGTCCTGCTGACGCTCTTCCATATCGGCCTGGGCGGCAGCCAGTTCCTCGGTCTTGGTCTTCTCAGCGAACTGGGCTTCCTTGATTTTCTTCTCGGCAAACTCGATTTCAAGGCCCTGGTATTCGATCTCCTTGTTCAAGAAATCGAACTCGCGGTTGTTGCGGACATTGTCCTGCTGCGATTTATATTTCTCAATCAGCGATTTGGCATTGTCGATGTCGCTCTTGCGCGTCTTGACTTCGTCGACGCTGGCTTTGATTTCGGCCTTGAAGTTTTCGATACGGGTCTGCAGACCGGCGATTTCATCTTCCAGGTCCTGCACTTCCAGCGGCAATTCACCTCTCAAAATCTTGATTTTATCGATTTCGGAGACAATCACCTGCAGGTCGTAGAGCGATCTGAGCTTTTCCTCTATGGTCAATTCTTTGGCTTCAACTTTGGTATTTTCAGTTGCCATATCAATTAAGTGTTTGATTATTAATCATTAAAAATAACGCACGGGGTTCTTTTCCGCCTGCGAAATCCGAACGGCAAAGTTAGGAAATTTTTCTGACAACAAATCATAAATAATCTCTTTTGTGTACTGTTCGGTCTCGAAGTGTCCCGCATCGACCAGCAACAGGCGGCCGTCGGGCTCACTGAACTCGTGGTATTTCACATCGGCCGTCAGGAAGGCATCCGCCCCGGCAGCCAGCGCCTCGGGGATGAACTCGGCCCCGGCGCCCCCGCAGAGGGCCAGGCGCTTGATCTGTCGGCCCGTCAAGGCGGAATGGCGCAGGCAGGCACAGCCGAAGGTCTGCTTGACCAACTGCAGGAATTCCTCCTCACTGAGCGGGCGCTCGAAGCAAGCCAACATCCCCAGACCGGCTTCGCAGCATGCATCCTTGGGAGAAAGGAAGCCCGACGGTTGCAGGCCCAGTTTGGCGCACATCTTGGCACTCACGCCCTGGCGCACCGAATCCAGATTAGTATGCGACGAATAGATGGCCAGGTCGTTGCGGATGGCAGTGGCCACGCACTTCTCCACCGCCGTGGCATCGGTCAGGTGCTTCAGGCCGCGGAAAATGAGCGGATGATGCGAGACGATCATCTGGCAGCCAAGGGATATGGCCTCTTCCAATACGGCCTGGCTCACGTCGAGACAGACCAGGATGCCTCCCTCCAGTTCACGGTCGGGATTGCCCAGCTGCAGCCCGGCGTTGTCGTAGCTTTCCTGCCACGAGAGCGGAGCCAGTTCCTCGAGAGCCTGACAGATATCGGCGATGCGCATGGTTATTTCTTGCTGGAAGGCAGGTTGATCTTCAGGCAGAGTTCGTCGAGCTGCTCGTCATCGATGAGCGAAGGCGCACCACTCATGACATCGCGGCCCGAATTGTTCTTCGGGAAGGCGATGCAGTCGCGGATGGAATCCAGGCCGGCAAACATCGAGACCATGCGGTCGAAACCGAAGGCCAAACCTCCGTGGGGCGGTGCCCCGTACTTGAAAGCGTTCATCAGGAAGCCGAACTGGTACTCGGCTTTCTCGTCGGTGAAGCCCAGGGCCTTGAACACACGGTGCTGCAGGACGCTGTCGTGGATACGTATCGAACCGCCGCCCAGTTCCACGCCGTTGATGACCATGTCGTAGGCATCGGCGCATACCCGACCGGGGTCGGATTCAAGATATTGGATATCAGCCTGCTTGGGCGATGTGAAAGGATGATGCATGGCATAGAAGCGCTGCGTCTCCTCGTCCCATTCGAACATCGGGAAGTCGATCACCCACAGCGGGGCAAACTTGTTCTTGTCGCAATAGCCCAGCCGGCGTCCCATTTCCAGACGCAGTTCGCACAGGGCCTTGCGCGTGGGCATGGTCTTGCCGCAGAGGATCAGGATCAGGTCGCCCTCCTTGGCCTGGCAGGCAGCGGCGATGGCCTTCAGATCGTCCTGGGTATAGAACTTGTCCACCGACGATTTGAAGCTGCCGTCCTGCTCGCAACGGATATAGACCATACCCTTGGCACCGATCTGCGGACGCTTCACATAATCGGTCAGTTCGTCGAGTTGTTTGCGGGAATACACGGCGCAGCCGGGGGCACAGATGGCACCCACGTATTCGGCCTGGTCGAAGACGCCGAAGTTACGGCCTTCGGTCAGATGTTTGATTTCCACGAACTTCATGCCGAAGCGCAGGTCGGGCTTGTCGCTGCCGTAATACTTCATGGCATCGGCCCAGGTCATGCGCAGGAAAGGCTCCTTGAAGTCTATACCCTTGATTTCGCGGAACAGGAACTTGATAAGTCCTTCGAAGATCTGCAGGATATCCTCCTGTTCGATGAACGAGAGTTCGCAGTCGATCTGGGTAAATTCCGGCTGACGGTCGGCACGCAGGTCCTCGTCGCGGAAGCACTTGACAATCTGAAAATAGCGGTCGAAACCCGAAACCATCAGCAGTTGCTTGAACTGCTGGGGCGACTGGGGCAAGGCATAAAACTCACCGGGGTTCATACGGGAAGGCACCACAAAGTCGCGGGCCCCTTCGGGCGTGGACTTGATCAGGACCGGCGTCTCCACCTCCAGGAAGCCCTGGGCGTCGAGATAATGGCGGATGGCCATGGCCATACGGTGGCGCAGTTCCAGGTTGCGGCGCACTACGGGACGGCGCAGGTCGAGGTAACGGTACACCATGCGCAGGTCGTCGCCGCCGTCGCTTTCGTCCTCGATGGTAAAGGGCGGAGTGACCGATGAGTTGAGCACCTGGAGCTTGTCGACCAGGATCTCGATATCGCCCGTGGGAATGTTCTTGTTCTTGTTGTAGCGTTCGGCGACCAGGCCTTCGACCTGTACGACCCATTCACGTCCCATCCGGTTGGCCTCTTCACAAAGCTCTGGACTGGTCTCCTGGTTGAATACCAACTGGGTGATGCCGTATCTGTCGCGCAGGTCGACAAAGGTCATACCGCCCATTTTACGCAAACGCTGCACCCATCCGGCCAGCGTGACACGGGTGTTCACCCGGGAGAGGGTCAGTTCACCGCAAGTATGCGTTCTGTACATAGCTGTCTTTCGTTTTAAAGGAGGACAAAAGTAATGATATTTTCCCGTCTTCAGAAGCATATAATCCGAATATTTATCCTTCTTCATTTTTTCTCGATAAAAACATGTTCCGCCGCTTTCAGAATTCGCATTTTTGTATTTCCTTTGCAACATCATTCCGAGGCTATCCATTAACCTAATATTCTCCTATGAATCAAGAACTTAAGAAAGTTTTAGTCTTAGGATCCGGCGCCCTGAAGATCGGTCAGGCCGGTGAATTCGACTACTCCGGCTCCCAGGCCCTGAAGGCCCTGAGAGAGGAAGGCATCAGTTCGGTCCTTGTCAACCCCAACATTGCAACTATCCAAACGTCCGACGGTATCGCTGATACCGTCTATTTTTTACCCGTCAACAGCTACTTTGTCGAGAAAATCATCGAGAAGGAACGGCCCGACGGCATCCTTTTGGCGTTTGGCGGACAGACGGCCCTGAACTGCGGCACCGAACTCCATACCTCCGGCGTACTTGAAAAATACGGTGTCAAGGTACTGGGCACCTCCGTAGAGGCCATCATGTACACCGAAGACCGCGACCTCTTCGTCAAGAAACTGAACGAAAAGCAGCTGAAGACCCCTGTCAGCCAGGCGGTCGAAACCATGGAAGACGCTTTGGCAGCTGCCCGCCGGATAGGCTTCCCGATCATGATCCGTTCGGCTTACGCCCTGGGGGGCCTGGGTAGCGGCATCTGCACCAACGAACAGGAATTCAACACCCTGGCCGAGCAGGCATTCTCCTTCTCCAAGCAAATACTGGTCGAGGAATCCCTCAAAGGCTGGAAAGAAATAGAATTCGAGGTTATCCGCGACAAGAACGACCACTGCTTCACGGTGGCCAATATGGAGAACGTCGATCCGCTCGGCATCCACACGGGCGAATCCATCGTCGTCGCCCCCACCTGCTCCCTGAACCAGCAGGAAATCGACCTGCTGGTCGATCTGTCCAAGAAATGCGTCCGTCACCTGGGCATCGTCGGTGAATGCAACATCCAGTTTGCCTTCAACGCCGAGACCGACGACTACCGCATCATCGAGGTCAACGCCCGCCTGAGCCGCTCCTCGGCCCTGGCATCCAAGGCGACGGGCTATCCCCTGGCCTTCGTGGCCGCCAAGCTGGCCCTGGGCTACTCGCTCGACCAGATCGGCGAAATGGGCACGCCCAACTCGGCCTATGTCGCCCCCTCGCTCGACTACATGATCTGCAAGATACCCCGCTGGGACCTGACCAAGTTCGCCGGCGTTTCCCGTGAAATCGGTTCCTCGATGAAATCCGTGGGCGAGATCATGTCTATCGGCAAATCCTTCGAAGAAATCCTCCAGAAGGGCTTGCGCATGATCGGACAAGGCATGCACGGCTTTGTCGGCAACGAAGACCTGGTCTTCGACGACATCGAGCATGAACTCTCCCATCCCTCCGACCTGCGTATCTTCGCCATCGCCGAAGCCCTCAACCAAGGCTACAGCATCGAGCGCATCTACGAGCTCACCAAGATCGACCCCTGGTTCCTGGGCAAGATGAAGAACATCTGCGACTATGCCAAGAAACTCTCTGAGTATCACTGCATCGAGGAGCTGCCCGTTGAAGTGCTGGCCGAGGCCAAGCGACTGGGTTTCTCCGACTTCCAGATCGCACGCTTCACCGAGAATCCCGAAGGCAACTTGGAAAAGGAACTGCTGCGTGTACGCAGCCTGCGCAAGAAAAACGGCATCCTGCCCTCGGTACGTCGCATCGAAACGGTCGCCTCGGAGCATCCCGAGCTGACCAACTACCTGTACATGACCTACGACGGCAAGGATCACGACATACCTTTCTACAAGAATGAGAAATCGGTGGTGGTCCTGGGAAGCGGTGCCTACCGCATCGGCAGTTCCGTCGAGTTCGACTGGTGCTCGGTCAACGCCATCCAGACGGCCCGCAAGCTCGGCTACAAGGCCATCATGATCAACTACAACCCCGAAACGGTATCGACCGACTACGACATGTGCGACCGGCTCTATTTCGATGAACTGAGCTTCGAGCGCGTCATGGACGTCATCGACCTGGAACAGCCCCGCGGCGTCATCGTGTCGGTGGGCGGCCAGATCCCCAACAACCTGGCCATGAAGCTCTACCGCCAGTCGGTACCCATCCTGGGCACCTCGCCCGTGTCGATCGACCGCGCCGAGAACCGCAACAAGTTCTCGGCCATGCTCGACCAGCTGCACATCGACCAGCCCGCCTGGAAGGAGCTGACCAGCCTGGAAGACATCAAGGACTTCATCGGCAAGGTGGGCTATCCGGTATTGGTCCGTCCCTCCTACGTGCTCTCCGGCGCCGCCATGAATGTCTGCTACGACGACGATGCTTTGGAGAACTTCCTCAAGATGGCCGCCCAGGTGTCCAAGGAATATCCCGTGGTGGTGTCGAAGTTCCTGCAGAACGCCAAGGAAATCGAATTCGACGCTGTGGCCCACAACGGCGAGATCATCGAATACGCCATCTCCGAGCACATTGAATTCGCCGGTGTCCATTCGGGCGATGCCACCATGTGCTTCCCGGCCCAGAAGATCTATTTCGCCACGGCCAGACGCATCAAGAAGATCAGCCGTCAGATAGCCAAAGAATTGAATATCAGCGGTCCGTTCAACATCCAGTACCTGGCCAAGAACAACGAGGTGAAGGTGATCGAATGCAACCTTCGCGCTTCGAGAAGCTTCCCCTTCGTATCCAAAGTACTGAAACGCAACTTCATCGACACGGCCACCCGCATCATGCTCGACGCCCCCTACGACCGTCCCGACAAGAACGCCTTCGACATCGACTGGATCGGCGTCAAGGCCTCCCAGTTCTCCTTCTCGCGCCTGCACAAGGCCGACCCGGTGCTGGGTGTCGATATGTCTTCGACGGGCGAGGTCGGCTGCATCGGCGACGATTTCAGCGAAGCGCTGATGAACGCCATGCTGGCCACCGGCTTCAAGGTGCCCTCCAAGGACAAAGGCATCATGGTTTCCTCGGGTACGAGCAAATCCAAGGTCGATCTGCTGGACGCCTGCAAGACCCTCTACGACCACGGCTATAAGATCTATGCCACCGGCGGTACCCAACAGTTCCTCTCCGACCACGGCATCGAGGCCAAGGTGGTCTCCTGGCCCGACGAGAGCCACATGAACGATCCTCTCCAAATCATGAACATGATAGCCAATCATGCTTTCGATCTGATCATCAACATTCCCAAGAACCTGAGCAAACGGGAGTTGACCAACGGCTACAAAATCCGCCGCGGCGCCATCGACCACAACATTCCGCTGATTACCAACGCGCGTTTGGCCGCAGCCTTCATCGAAGCCTTCTGTTCGCTCAACCAGGAGGATATCCAGATCAAGAGCTGGCAGGAATATATACTATAACACAAGCAATTACACAGCTATGGGCGGTTTTTTCGGAACCATTTCCAACACATCGTGCATCAACGACTTGTTCTACGGAGTCGATTATAACTCTCATCTGGGCACCCGCCGGGGCGGCATGGCCTCCTACGATGCCCAAAACCGGCGCTTCACCCGGGCCATCCACAGCCTGGAGAACGCCTATTTCCGTTCCAAGTTTGAAACAGACCTCAGCGGATTCTGCGGCAATTCGGGAATCGGTGTCATCAGCGACACAGACTCCCAGCCCATCATCATCAATTCCCACCTGGGGCAGTTCGCCACGGTCACAGTGGCCTGCATCAACAACCTCAAGGACCTGGAAAAGGAAATGCTCGACAAGGGCCATCACTTTGCCGAGCTCAGTTCGGGCGACACCAACCCCACCGAGCTCATCGCACTGCTGATTGCCGAAGGCAAGGACTTTGTCGATGGCATCGAAAATGTCTATCGCAAGGTGAAAGGATCCTGCTCGATGCTGCTGCTCACTGAAAAGGGCATCATCGTGGCCCGCGACAAATTCGGCCGCACCCCGGTGGTATTGGGCAAGAAAGAAGGCGCCTACGCCGTCTCCAGCGAGCCCTGCGCCTTCCCCAACCTCGATTTCGAGCTCTGCTACAACGTCGGTGCCGGAGAAATCGTGCTCCTGACGGCCGACAGCATGCAGCAGTTGCGCAAACCCGGCCCCCGCAAACAGGTCTGCGCCTTCATGTGGGTCTATTACGGCTATCCCGTCTCCGACTATGAAGGGGTCAATGTCGATACGGCCCGCTACAGATGCGGCATGGGCATGGCCAAGGGCGACGATGTCGATGTGGACATCATCTCGGGCATACCCGACTCCGGTATCGGTGTGGGCCTGGGCTATGCCGAAACCAAAGGACGCCCCTACCGTCGTTCCATCATCAAATACACGCCGACATGGCCCCGCAGCTTCACCCCCAGCGACCAGCAGCGCCGCAGCCTGGTGGCCAAGATGAAACTCATGCCCAACCATTCGCTGCTCAACGGCAAGAGAATCGTATTCACCGACGACTCCATCGTACGCGGCACCCAGCTCAAGGACAATGTCTCGGTGCTCTACCGCTACGGTGCCAAGGAAGTGCACATGCGTATCGGCTGCCCGCCGCTGCTTTATTCCTGCCCCTTCCTGAAATTCACCGCTTCGAAGAGCGATCTGGAGCTGATCACCCGGCGCAAGATACAGGAGATGGAAGGCGATCCCAACGCCCACCTCGAAGAATATGCCTGCCATGGCAGTGAACGCTACAACAAGCTGGTCGAGGCCATCCGCTCGCAGTTCGGCATCACCTCGCTCAAATTCAGCACCCTGGAGAATCTGGTCAAGTCGATCGGCTTGCCCAAGGAAGACCTTTGCACACACTGTTTCGACGGTTCGAGCTATTTCGAATAATTATTGTTACCTTTGCGCCGAAATCGGGCGCATAGCGTCACATTCAGGCGGGGTGTAGCACAGTTGGTTAGCGCACCTGCTTTGGGAGCAGGAGGTCCCCCGTTCGAGTCGGGGTACCCCGACACTGAAAAAGAGGCACTTACGATAAAGTATGTGCCTCTTGTTTTTTATTGGGAACCCGGGGGTTCAGCCGGCGCTGCTGCCGTTGCGGTAGAGATCGAGGGCGTCGCGAAGATAAGTCCTGGCCTTTTTGGAGACCTGCTGACGCGGCAGGAAAACCAAGGGAGCATAGACATAGTCCAGTTCCATCGAGGGATAGACGATCAGCGTATAGCTGTCGTCCATGAAGGTCTTCAACTCGCCCAGACAGTTCTGACGCGGCATTTCGGCAATGATGCCCACATAGAGGTGTTCCCCGCAGGGAGCCTCGACAATGTCACCCACCTTGAAGGACCGGCCGGTATCCACGGGTTGGTAGATACTTTCGCCGTCGGGCAAGGTGCTCCGCTCCATCAAACCGCCGGAAGAATCATAGACCGAGACCGACAACTTGATGGGATACACCGTATTGAGTTTGTATTCCTCGATAATGATGCAGTAGAGTTCCTTGGGAAAAGGCCCGTCTTCATAGAGGAAGGAATAGGTCTGACGATACCCCGCTGCAGCAGACTCAGCCCGCTTGAGCGTGGAATAATACATCAGTGGACTCTGGGATAATTGATCCTGACCCGTAGGTTCAAGATGAAGAGCGTACATAATGAACAGTGATTCCATGGCACGATTTTTTATTGAATTGTTTTTCAGCAAATATAGAGCCTTTTACACCTCATACGTAACAACCATAGAAGCATTTAATTGTTCCAAAACGAAATAATACTCACCAGTGGTACATAAAACACCCGAGGTCGCAAAAAATGCAACCTCGGGTATGATTTTTTTGTCAAAAAAGAGTTGGGCTATTTCCCCTTTTCGATGATTTCCAAAGCCATGTCCAGAATCGTCGTGTCGTCCAACTGGACTATGCCGCCGCCGGGGCCCGGTTCGACATGAACACCGCAGCTTTTGCCCTCCCCGTTGTAGTTGCGTCCGCCAAAATAGTTTCTGACCGTATCAACGGAAATCCCCAGGCGGTCGGCGATCATCTGTGAACCGCCTGTGGGCAAACTGTCTTTGATTCTACGAAGCTCGTTGAAAGTGATAGTCTTGATCATAGCTTATTGTTTATTGATTAATGATTTCATTTCAGGGCCACCGCCGCCAGCAGCAGTGCGACGACCAGCGTCCACAGCATCACTGTCAGCAGCACGACATCGGTGCGGCGATAGAAGGTGACAGTATAGGCATCCCGGTTCACATGCGGCTTTCGGGAAGCGCTCTTGTAATGAAGCCAGCGGCTGTAGAGCCACCAGGCCAGCCAGCCGACCAAAATGCCGTAGGCGGCGCCGCAGAACACGTCTGTAGGATAATGAACGGCCAGATACACCCGGCTGAAAGACACCAGGGCGGCCCAGAGGAAGATGCTCCAGCCATACCAGCGGTCGCGCAGCAAGAGGGTCGTGAACATGGCCACGGCAAAGACATTGGAGGCATGGCTGGAAGGAAAACCATAGCTGCCGCCATGGTAATCGAACACGGTTTCCAACAAGGGGATGAGCATCATGTCGCGGGTGGGACGCGGACGGGCCACCAAGGGCTTGACCCACTCCGATACGGCGAAATCCGTGAAGACGAACATCAAGGCCACGACCAGCAGTATGAAGAGCGATTCGACCTTCTTGTTCCTGAGCAGCACATACAAAAGCAGCGCGGCCACAGGCAACCATACCAGGGTGTCGGACAACAGCCAGAAGAAACGATCCAGCACAGGATCATGCAGCGCATTGACCTGCAGGATAGCCTGCTTGTCCCATGCCACGATATTCGTCCAAAATGCCGACATCTCTTCGATATATTACCTCTATATAACGACTATGTTGTCTGTCTCGAGCCAGCCCACGTTACCGTCGCTGAGTTCGATTTCCGTCCAATTGCCCAGGCGGCTGCGAACGCGGACCTTGGTCCCCTCGTGCAACAGGAAGAGTTCCGTACCGCTCTGGTCAGGAGAGCTTTTCACCGTTACTGTGGGAGCGAAGACAATGGCCTCTCCCCTGTCGGTGTCGCGATGATAAAGCTGCCTTGCATACAACTGCGTAAAAATAGCAAATACTATTGATATAACACCAACAGTAAAGGAAAGTTTTTTCAGGCCCCGCTTTTTCGCAAAGAAAAAGCCGGCTACTGCCAAGAGAAACAGCCAGAAAAAGGCCAGGCTGATCCAGGCCCAGACATTGCCGGGCAGCAGGGAGCGCAACTGGCGGTACCAGCGGCTGAAAAAGAATTCTCCCAGGGGGTCGATCCTGTCCACCACACTGGCGCGGCAGAGCTCCAGATTGAAACGGATGTCCTTGTCGGAGGGATCGAGCCGCAGGGCACGCTCATAATAGAGGATGGCCGGCGCCATCTCGCCCGACTTGTAGCAGGCGTTGCCCAGGTTGTAATAAAGCTGGGCCGACACGCCGTACTGGGCGGCGACGGCCTCGTAGAGCTGCATAGACTGCCGGAAACGCCCTTCGGCATAGGCCGCGGCGGCATCGGCAAGCAGGCTGTCGGCCGAAACGGCCAAGCCAGGCTCTTCGGCAGGCTCCCCGTCGGCAGACCGGGAAACATTCTGAGCCGCCAGCAAAGGCAGCCACAGGCTCATCAGCAAGAGGATATATATTCTACGCATGGTTGGTCTTGATTGTATTCTCCATTCTGTCTATCGTTTTCAATGTCTGGCCGTAGAGCTCGTCCATGGTCTGGGAACCCTGTCCGGGCGCATAACGCTCAAACTCGCAGGCCGTGAGGATGTCCATGAAATCGCGACGGACGCCCTCCTCCACGCCGGCCTCCATCAGGCGGGCATCGATGTTGTCCTTGGTCAGGTGGGAAAGCGGGATGTTGAGTTTGTCGCTCGTATAGCCCCAGAGCGCCTTCAGCACCTCGTCGTAGAAGGCACCCCGCTGCTGGGCCTTGAGATAGGCGGCCGCCTTCTTGAGCCGACGGACTGCCACCTTGTTGGCCTTGCGGTTGCGCACGCGTACGGCATCGGCATTGGCCTTGAGTTGCTTGCGATAGAGCAACAGCAGCGCAAAGACCAGGACTGCCGGCACAATCCAGGCCCATTTGTACCAGCCTGCCACAACAACATAGTGCGGTTCGGCCACCAGGCTGGCAGGCACGGTCTTCAGATAACGGATATCCTGCCCCAGCTGGCGGACACTCTCCCGCCCTGCCGTGTAATTGCCGGAAACCACTGCGGCATCGGCATTTTCGGAGCGGGCCACCTGCAAGGTGAAGGCATCGGTGCTGAGCGTCTTGTAGCTCTTGGTGGCCAGGTCGAAATAGCTCAACTGCACCGAAGGGATCTCGAAGGTGCCCGCATAGCGCGGGATGACCAGGTATTCGATGGTCTTGGTGCCCGAAGTGCCCTTGGCTGTTGTCTTGAAACTGTTGGTCACCTGGGGATCATAGACATCGAAGTCGGCCGGGAATTTCAGCTCGGGGGTACGCAGCATCTTCATGTTGCCGTTGCCGCTCAGCGTAAGCTTGACGGTGACTCCCTCGTCGGCCTTCACCTCGCTGGCGCTGATCTGGGAAGAGAGCTTCAGACTGCCCGTAAAGGCGTTGAAATTGACCGGTTTGGGGAAAGGATATGGCTCGACGGTGATGCGAAGTGGCTTGGTGGTGACCGTCTTGCGCACGTCGGAATAAGTGTCGAAGAAATCGTCGAAAATGCTGCGCGAACGCTGCCCCGTGTTGCGGATGCGGACCACCAGGTCGATGCTGCAGGGGTCGATCTCGAGCGTGCCGCTCTGCTGGGGGAAGATCACCACCTGACGCAGCACGGCGGTACGGTAGTTGCGGCCGTTGTAGTTTTCCATGTCCCAGGTCACCTCCCCGGGCGACTCGATTTCCTGCATCATGAAGCCCTTGTATTCGGGGAACTTGTAGTTTTCGGCGCCCGATATGTCGACGCGCGTGTAGAGCTTGTAGGTGATCGTGACGGCCTCCTGCTCATAGACCTTGGTCTTGGTGGGAATCGCCCGCAGGAAAAGGTTCTCGTCGCTCAGGGTCTGGGACGAGGCACCGGCGGACGATTGGGAAGAACCCTGCGAGGATGGTCTGTTGGAAGAAGACTTATCCTCGGGCAACACAGTAATAGTCAATGAATTGGATGCAACCTCCTTCTTTTTAACCTTGGCCGTGGCCGGCGGGATGTTGAAAGTGCCTTCCCGGCGGGGCAACAGCAAGTAGGTATAGCTGTACTCCGAAGTCGCGGTCCGCTTGCCGTTCACAAAGGTGGACGAATAGGAACGGGAGGTGGAAGGCCCGTACACAATGTCGAACGACTGCTCCACTTGCTCAGGCAGGCGGAAATCCGTAGGATTCTCGTCGGTGAAGGTATAGACCAGCTGGAACTGCTGTCCCAGCACCACCTTGCCCGGGGCCGATGCGGTGAAATCGGCCGCAGCCAGCCCTGTCCAGGCCAGCCACAGCATCACGGCAAGCAATATATGTCTTCTTTTCATCATTACCAGTCTTTTTCAGTTTTGACACGCTGTCCTTGCTGCATCTGCAGCTTCTTGACCTTTTCCTGCACCTCTTTTTCGTCTTGCATCAGGGCATCCAGCAGCTGTTGGGCCTGCTCCTTGGAGATGCGTTCCTGCTCCTCCTGTTGCTGCTCCTGTTCTTGCTGTTGCTGCTGTTGATCTTGTTGCTGTTGTTCCTGTTGCTGCTGTTGGTCTTGTTGCCGATCCTGCTGCTGTTCTTGCTGCTGATCCTTGTTCTGCTGCTGTTGCTGCTGTTGTTGCTGTCTGAGCAGTGCCTGGGCCAGCGCCAGGTTGTAGCGGGTCTCGTCGTCGCCGGGCCGGTTGAGCAAGGACTGACGGTAGGCCGCCACGGCATGGGCATAGTCCCCGGCCTGCATGAAGATGTTGCCCATGTTGTGCAACACGGAGGCCTGACGCGAGGGATTGCCCTCGGCCTGCGCCAGCGCCGACTGGTACTGGTTCATGGCATCCTGGGCCTTCTCCTGCTTGTAGAGGGCATTGCCCAAATTGTAGGTGGCCTGGGGGGAATTGGCATTCACCTCCAAAGCCTTGCGATAGGCTATCTCGGCTTCGGTGTATTGTTCCTTGCCAAAGAGTTTGTTGCCACTGCGTATTTGCTTGCGCTCGGCCTTCTGGCCCCACAGGGGCAAGGCTGTCAGGCTCAATCCCAGGCACAACACTATGATGGTCCTATTCATTGCCAAAGAGTTTAAAGTGTTTCATCCGGTCGTTGCGGCGATGCAGGATGAACATATCGACAAAGAGGAGCGCCAGGATCACCCAGGCCAAAGCCTGGAACTGGTCGTCGTATTCGGCATAGACCGTGGTCTCGATCTCGGTCTTGGTCATTTTGTTCAACTCGCGCACCAGCACCTTGAGGGCTGCGTTGGAATTGTCCGAACGCACATAGATGCCGCCGCCCGCCTGGGCTATCTGTTGGCACATCTCCTCATTGAGCTTGGTGATCACCACATTGCCTTCACGGTCCTTGTGGTATTCATTGTTGCGGCCCGTGGGGATGGGCGCGCCCTTGGTCGAACCCATGCCCACCACGTGGACACGCACGCCCTGTTCATAGGCCGCCTTGGCCCGCTCCACGGCGTTGCCCTCATGGTTCTCGCCGTCGGTGATGACGATGATGGCCCGGCCAGCCTCCGATTCGGGGCCGAACGAGCGCAGGGCCAGGTCGATGGCCGAACCGATGGCCGTCCCCTGGATGGGCACCATATCGGTCGAGATGGAGCTCAGGAACATTTTGGCCGATACATAGTCGGCCGTGATGGGCAGCTGGGTGTAGGCCTCGCCGGCAAAAACGATCAGGCCCACCCGGTCGTTGACCAGCTCGTCGATGAGCTTGGAGAGGGTCTGCTTGGATTTTTCCATACGGTCGGGCAAGATGTCTTGCGAGAGCATCGACTTGGAGACATCCTGGGCGATGATGAGTTCCACCCCCTGCCGTTTGCGCTTCTCTATCTTGGAGCCGAACTGCGGGCCGGCCAGCATCAGGAAACAGAGTGTCAGAGAGAGCATCTGCAGCACGAAATGCCACCATTCGCGGGCCGGGGACACATCGGGCATCAGGTTTTCGAGCAATTGCGGATCGCCATACTCGCGCAGCTGCCGACGGCGACGCCAGTTGAGCAACAGAAACAGGGCCGCCAGCACCGGTATCAGCAACAAACCATATAAATATGTCGGATGGGCAAAACGGAACATAGGCAACTGATTATGGCAAACTACGGGTGATGGTCCAACGGATCAGTATCTCGGCGAGCAGCAGCAACAAGGCCCAAAGGGCGAAACGACCGTATTCCTCGTTGCGCTTGCTGTATTGCTGTACCTGCATCTTGGTCTTTTCCAGCTGGTCGATCTCGCGGTAGATACCTTCGAGCTTGGCATTGTCGGTGGCCCGGTAATAGACCCCGCCCGTGAGGGAGGCAATCTGCTTGAGAGGCTCCTCGTCGATGCTGACCTCGATGTTCTGATAGACTACGCCGTTGGCCGTCTGGAAAGGATACGGTGCCTTGCCTTGGCGGCCCACACCGATGGTATATACTCTGATACCGAACGATTTGGCCAGCTCGGCCGCTGTGAGCGGATCGATGTCGCCCCGGTTGTTGGTACCGTCGGTCAGCAGGATGATCACCTTGGACTTGGCTTCGGAATCCTTGATACGGCTCACCGCATTGGCCAGGCCCAGTCCGATGGCCGTACCATCCTCGATCAGGCCGCTGTGGATGCTGTTGAACAGGTTGATGAGCACGGCATGGTCGGTGGTCAGGGGACATTGTGTGAAACTCTCTCCGGCAAAGACCACCAGGCCGATGTTGTCGCTATGACGGCCGGCGATGAAGGACGAGGCGATCGATTTGGCCGCCTCCAGGCGGTTGGGTTTGAGGTCTTCGGCCAACATACTGGTCGAGATATCCAGCGCCACGACTATGTCGATGCCCTCTGTGGAAGTGTTCTGCCAACTGTCCACCGACTGGGGCCGGGCCAGCACCACGACCACCAGGGCGAAGACCAGGCAACGAAGCGCAAAGGGCACATGCTCGAAATACTGCTTCCAAGTGCGTCCGAATTGCTTGACAGCAAAGGTGTTGGACACCTGCAAAGTGGCATGGCGCCTGCGCCGCTTGACGATGTACCAGACCAGGGCCGGCACCAACAGCAGCAACAACAGCAGGTAATAGGGATTGGCAAAGATCATCGCTCAGCCTCCTTTCTTTCACTGGCCAGGGCCGTCGAAGACTGCCCCGAAACGCCGGCAGCGGCAGGATCCTCCCCTGTGGGCGCAGCCTCCGTTTCGTCGGACATGGCCGGGGCTTCCTCCCTTTTGGTCTGTTCCACAAAACCGTAGGCATCACGCAGGGCCCGGTCGTTTTCGTCGGGCAGCGGATTCATCTTGGCGAATTTCACAAAATCGGACAGCGTCAGGATCTGGGCCAGCATCTGGCGGATCTCCTTGCTCTCTTCGTCCCGCCGCAGGGCTTCCAGGATTTCGCCCGAAGTCATTTCCAAGGCACCGATGCCGTAGCGACGGAAGATATATTTGCGCAGCACATTGGTGAGCTGCGTGTAGAAATCTTTGTAACGGCCTTGTTGCCACAGTTTCTCCTCGCGTATCGTGTCGAGGGCCTTCAAAGCGGCCACGTGCGGCGGCAGCAGGAGCTCGGGATCGGGTGCCTCCATACGTTCCAGTTCGCGGCGACGGCGGAACACCAGTATGAGCATCTCCGCCAGGATGGCCAGCGACAGACCGCCCCACACCATGAAGACCGGGCGCAGGTAGTCGGAAGGCACAAAGGGCGCCTTCTCCACGGGTTTGATGTCGAAAATGGCCTTGGAAGCCGTATCCACATCGAAAGTCAACACTTTTAGGCTCAGATAGTTGCTTACATAATCCTCACCATCGACATCGACCGTGAAAGGCGGAATGTAGTACAAGCCTTCGTCGAAACAAGTGAGCAGCCACTGCTGCGTATAGCGCTTGCGGCCGTTGTCCACCCGCTGGCTGTCGAGCGAAGCCTGCAGGATGAAGACATTGGTGACCAAGGTATCGGCCGGCACCACCGGAAGGCTCACCATCGATTCCTCGGGCACGGTGATCTCCAGCGTCAACCGGTTCTGATTGCCGATAAACATGCTCATCGAGTCCAGGCGGGCGTCCACCGAGACCCGGGCTGCCTGCAAGGGCCATCCCGCGACAAGCAAGAGTATCAGTATCCAGTATTTTCTCATCATGGGTTCTAATTACGCAGGTTGAACAGATTCATCAAGGCCTTGACATAATCGTCCTCGGTCGAAATGGAGACATGGTCCACCTGGCTGCGGCGGAATGTGTCTTCCAGGAGGGTCTGACGATCTTCCCACCACTGGCTGTAGGCCTTTCTCAAGCCCTTGGACGAAGCGTCGGCCAGCACCACCTCGCCCGTCTCGGCATCCTGCATGCGCACCAGGCCCACGTCGGGCAGCATGGTCTCGCGGCGGTCATAGACCTGCAGGGCCACTATGTCGTGCTTGCGGTTGGCGATGGTGAGCGGCGTGCGGAAATCCTTCATATCGATGAAATCGGAGATGACAAAGGCCGTGCAGCGCTTCTTGATGGCATTGGTCATGTACTCCAGGGCCTGCGAAAGGTCGGTCTTGGCGGCCACCGGCTCGAAGCCTATCAGTTCGCGGATCACATAGAGGATATGCTTGCGGCCCTTCTGGGGCGGAATGAACTTCTCGATACGGTCGGAGAAGAAGATCACCCCGATCTTGTCGTTGTTCTGTATTGCCGAGAAAGCCAGCGTGGCAGCCACTTCGCACATCAGCGTCTTCTTGAGCCGTGACTGGGTGCCGAACATGCGGCTGCCCGACACATCGACCAGCAACATGACCGTCAGCTCGCGCTCTTCTTCGAAAATCTTGACATAGGGGCTGTTGAAACGTGCCGTCACGTTCCAGTCGATGTTGCGGATATCGTCGCCGAACTGGTACTCGCGCACCTCGGAAAAGGCCATACCACGACCCTTGAAGGCCGTATGATACTGGCCGGCAAAGATATTGCGCGACAAGCCCCGGGTCTTGATCTCGATCTGCCGGACTTTCTGCAGCAATTCGCTCGTTTCCATGGGCCAAATCGATTAGGGCACCTGTACTGCGTTGAGGATTTCGCTCACAATCTCGTCGCTGGTCAGGCTGTTGGCCTCGGCCTCGTAGCTCAGGCCGATGCGGTGACGCAGCACGTCGTGGGCCACGGCACGGACATCTTCGGGAATCACATAGCCGCGATGCTTGATGAATGCATAGGTGCGGGCTGCCAGAGCCAGGTTGATGGAGGCACGGGGCGAGCCGCCGAAGGAAATCATCTCCTTGAGGGAATCCAGCCCGTAGTCCTGCGGATAACGCGTGGCAAAGACGATATCGACAATATAGCGTTCTATCTTTTCGTCCATATAGACCTGACGCACCACCTTGCGGGCCTCGATGATCTCGTCGGCCTTGAGCACGGGCGTCACGGCCGTCTCTTCGGGGTTCATGTTCATGCGGATGATGCGGCCTTCCTCCTCTTTCCTGGGATAGCCGATGACCACCTTCATCATGAAACGGTCCATCTGGGCTTCAGGCAGCGGATAGGTGCCTTCCTGCTCGATGGGGTTCTGGGTGGCCATCACCAGGAAAGGCGCATCAAGGGGGAAAGTCTGCTCGCCGATGGTGACCTGACGCTCCTGCATGGCTTCGAGCAATGCGCTCTGCACCTTGGCCGGGGCACGGTTGATTTCATCGGCCAGGATGAAATTGGCGAAGATCGGGCCCTTCTTGACATTGAAAGCCTCCGACTTCTGACTGTAGATCATCGTACCCACCACGTCGGCCGGCAAGAGGTCGGGCGTGAACTGGATGCGGCTGTACTTGGCCTGGATAAGCGAAGCCAGACTCTTGATGGCCAGGGTCTTGGCCAATCCGGGCACGCCTTCCAAAAGGATGTGTCCGTCGGACAGCAGACCGATGAGCAGGGATTCGACCAGGTGTTTCTGACCGACTATCACTTTGTCCATGCCCAGGTTGATCATATCGACAAAGGCACTCTTCTTCTCGATGAGCTCGTTTAATTCTCTAATATCCACTTGACTCATATACCAATAATAAAAGCAACCATTATACAGAAAAGATGAGCCGTCCAGCGGAACAGCCCAATCTTCTCCAATAACGATTATATAAAGGATTATATAACACTCTTGCCAATAAAAGACGAAATCTTATTTCTTCGAGGCGAACTGTTTTCTGTAGGCTTCCTCCAAGGCGGCCGCCTTTTGGAGCGAGGCGGGATCCTTGGGGTTGACCACCGAGGCCGGAGCCTTGGGGATGCGGATCTTGGTGCCGGCCGTTATCTTGTTTGGATTGGGGATGCGGTCGCGGTTGGCCTGATAGAGATAGACCCAATAGACCTTGTCTCCGTAATATTGCTGGGCGACCAGCGTCAGACGCTCGCCCTGGCCCAGGGTGATTTCCCGCTGCACTTCCCACTTGGAGGCATCCACGGCGGCAGCGGCTTTATCTGCCACCTGCTGGGCTGTCTGGGCGGTTTTGGGGGCGGCAGCCTCGCTGGGTTTTGCGGCAGCCGGAGCCTGTTTGTCGGCAGCCTGGGGCTTTTCGGCGAGCTGGGCGGCAGGTGCCTGTTCGGCCGTCTGGACGGCTTCTGCCTGTTCGGCAGCGGGAGCAGCCGGAACTTCGGTCACAACTTCGTTACGCACCACGGGACGGGTCCGGCGGGCATTCCGGTTGTCGCCACTGAAGACCGTACTGCACAAGGCATAGACGATCAAGGCCAAAGCCAGGAGGACGAAAATGATCCAGGCGATTGTCGTCCCCTTCTTGTCCGACTTCTGGTTTTCACTGGGCTGGCTCTCCTCCACTTCGAAGACAGGCGCTTCCTTGGCAGGCGCGACTTCCGGCTTGGTGTCACCGGCAGGTTCGTCGGACACGGCATCGGTCTTGGCAGCCAGGGCGGCAGCCGTCTCATCGTCCAGGGGAATGGGATCCAGGTGGGCGTAAGGCACATTGACCATCTCCTTGAGTCCGGCTTCGGGCAGGAACTGGAGCTTGTAGTGCTCGTCTATCTTGATGCGTTCACCCGTATTGACATTGACACTCTCGCGGGCACCCGACAGAATCAGGCGGAACAGGCCCAGACCCTTGATCTTGACCGTGTCGCCCCGGAACACTTGCTCTTCTATCTGGGCAAAGAACACGCGTGCGAACTCTTCGGCATCGCGGCGTTTGTGGCCGGCTTTGACCAAAGCATCGACCAGATCGGAAAGGACATAACGGTTATTCATTGCCTTTGTAGTTTTTGATCCGTTCCTTCAGCGTGGCACCGGGCCTGAAGGCGGGCACCCGTTTGGGCGGAATCATGAAACGTTTGCCGCTCACGGGATTGACCGAAAGCCGCTCCTCTTTTTTCTTCAATTCGAAAGTGCCGAAACCATGGATGGTCAGCGAGTCGCCGGCGGACAGCATGCCGCTCAGGATCTCGACCAGCTGCCGGGTCATCTGCTCGGTCAGTTTGGCACTGAAGCCCGTCTCACTGCGGACGGCCGACAAAAAATCGTTTTCTTTCATTTTGCTTCTGTCTTTGCATGGCAAACATACGAAAAAAACTGCTCACGGACAATTTTTTCCACAAATAATGAGTTTTTCCGCCCGAGGAAACAAAAACGCGGAAGACCTTGCCGGTCTCCCGCGCGATGATATCCGCTGCAGCCCTGAGAGAGCCGCCCAGGCATCGTTTACAAGCAGGTATAGCCGCCGTCCACGGGCAGGGCCACGCCGTTGACATAGCTCGAAGCCGGGGAAGCCAGGAAGATGGCAGCCGAATCCAGCTCGCCTTCCTTGCCGTAGCGCTCGAGGGGAATGGCACCCTGGGCATACTGACGGAACCAGTCGGTTTCGAGGGTCTGCTGTGTGAGCGGGGTCCAGAAATAACCCGGGCAGATGGTGTTGACCGTGATGCCATACTTGCCCCATTCGGCAGCCAGACCACGCGACAGGTTGACCAGACCGCCCTTGGCAGCATGATAAGGCGAGCAAGGGGCGATCTTGTTGCCTACCAGGCCGTACATCGAAGCGATGTTGATGACGCGGCCGTAATTGGCAGGGATCATAGCCACTTTGGCCACTTCGCGGGCCATTTTGAAAGAGCCGAACAGGTCGATCTGCACTTCGTTCTCGAACTGTTTGTCGGTGATGTCCTCGGCCGGAGCCACAGCGCCGGTACCGGCATTGTTGACCAGGATGTCGATGCGGCCGAAACGGTCCATCGTAGCCTTGACGGTACGCTCGATCATGTCCGTGTCCGTGACGTCGCACTGCAGAGGCAGCGTTTCCACGCCGAACTCACGGCTGATTTCCTCGGCAACCTCCTCGAGCTTGTCCATACGACGGGCAATCGGAACAATGTTGCAACCCTGGTTGGCAAGAGCCTTTGCCATCTGGACACCCAGACCACCGCTGCAACCGGTTACGATGGCCACCTGTCCACTCAAATCGAAATACTTCTTCATAATAAAACCTTGGATGATATGATTGTAATTGTTTTGATTCCGCTGCAAAGGTACTGCCTTTCTGCATACACAGCCATATTTATACGGAAATTTTTCTGCAAATTAATATTAAAATCCTGACCTCCGATCGTTCTCTGACGAAGCGATAAAGCGAATCAGCGTAGTCATCTTGCCAATGAAGTCACGAGTGGAGATGCACATCGAGCCGTCAGTGCAGCGATACGGAGAAGTGTCGTACTCGTCGCCCACATCTGTCGAGGCGAAGCGGGTTTCGTCACTCGGTGTGTCGGAAGCGCCAGGTTTGTACGGATTAGACGTGCTGCCCAGCGGACTCAACCAATACCCTTCCGGACTCAGCGCGGCAATGATGTCTCCGACCCGCTCGCGAGATCTGCCCGCCGTATAGTATCGGGGCAGCCGACTAGTTTTGCCCTCCAGTAGCGGAGAGCCCTCGACGACCTCAGCCACAGGTCTGGCTTTCAGATTCTCATACTGCTTGCGTAGCATCCCCACATTCAGACGGCGGGCCGAACTATAGTGACCGATTGTGCCGCTGATGTCGCCACTTGTATAGTAGTGGCCGTTGAAAACGTTCGAGCCCACGCGGTGCACATAGAGCGGTTCACCCGTGTCCGGATCGATGAAGCGAGGCACAAGGATGGTCTCCGAATCGTTGAACATACGCCCCCAGCGGGCTTCTTCAGAGGCAGGAAGCTTCTGTGACTCCAGAAAAACCAAAGCTGCGGGGATGCCCGACAGAAAACAAGTATCGCCCGTGAGACGGTAATAGTCCATCATCAGATGGATCATACGCTCCGTCGTCCCGGTATTGACCGAACGCGGCTCGTAAGAGCGGGCGTGGGCGGGCTTGAGGTCCGTCGCCGTATATTGATCGGCCCAGCCCGCGTAAGGAGCCTCCTGCTGCAGACGTATGCACAAGTACATAGCCCGGAAGATGGGTTCCTTAAGTTCCGGCTGACCCAGGGTCCGATAGCATTCAATCAGGAAGTCGACACACTCGGGCATCACGTCGTCATTGAGCGTGATAAACGACGAATAATCAGCCTTGCCCCGGAAGGGATGATCGTACATGAGCGGCCAGCGCTGGGGCCAGCCGCCGTTGGGATACTGGCTATTGAGCACGAAGCCGATAGCCTTGTCCAGCGCCTTCCGCAGCGACAGGTCGCGCTTTTCCAAATAAATGCGAAGCAGGTATCTGGCACATTGAGTAGTGCAACCGTCGTCAAAAGTAGCGTTGCCGTAGTAGTGCTGAAACTCCTCCAGGCGCCAGCCGCTCCGGCCGGTGGTAGCATACCATTCCTTCAACGATTCCTCGCCGGCAAAGTCGAAGGTGTAGTTCCAGCCGCCGTTGTCCTGCTGTCCCCAAATCAGAGCCTGCGCCACTTTCATAGCCGCATCGTAATAGTACTCGTCGCCTGTGGCATGATAGGCATCCAGCAGCAGATGCCCCATCTGCGGAGTGCCGGGAGCCTGGTTCCAGACCATCGTCCGCCGAGTTTCCATCTCGCCCCACTGCCGCGACAAATCGGGCAGATAGTTCCACACGAAGCCCCCCCTGTAGCTAACCACGTCCATCATGTAGCGAGTGGCTGTTTTCATCGTCTCGAGGACTTGTTCTTCAAGCGTCTTCGACTCAGCCCGGGCCGTCCTTTGCCCCACTTGACGCGATTGCGGGCCGGCCTGGATTGCAAGTGGCAGCCAGGCAGACAGCATAAGGAAACAAGATTTGATTCTGCTTTTCATCTGAACTCGGATTCCTGTATATCACTCAATACGTTTGATCATTTTGGCCGGAACGCCGCCGACAACCGTGTTCGGCTCCACATCCTTGGTCACGACAGCTCCCGCTGCCACAACAGCTCCATCGCCCACGGAAACCCCCGCAAGAACTGTAGCATTGGCCCCAATCCAGACATTTCTGCCGATGTGGATGGGTGCGTAGGTCATGCTTTGACGCTTGGCAGGATCCAAGTCGTGATTCAGCGTTGCCAGCACGACATTGTGGCCTATGAGCGCACCCTCGTCGATGGTGATGCCGCCCTGGTCCTGAAATTTGCAGCCCATGTTGATAAACACATGCTCGCCCACGACGGTATTCTTTCCGCAGTCGGTGTGGAAGGGCGGAAACAGCCCCACCGTCCGGGGCACCTCACGTCCCCAAAGCAACTCCAACAAATCGTGCAGCTGCTCCGGCGTATGATACTTGCCGTTTATCTCAGCCGTTACCCTCAGCGCCTCCTGCGACAGCCGATGAAACATCATATGGACATCCGAGCCGCCGACAACGGGCTTGCCCGATGCCATATAATCCCTAAACTCTTGTATTGTCATAATCTTCTTACCGAAATCAAGTACCGTCGATCACTTGATGCTGTTTCCCAGTTCGAATGCCTCCTGCAGCTTGACGTTTCCCTCGATTTCGCGAGGACCGTTCACACCACCGCAAAATACGGTGCCGGCCAGACGGCTCTCGGGATAACAGTCTATCCAACCACACAGGCCAGATTCGGCTCTCTTGGGCGTTTCCTCCTCGTCATCGGCCGCCGTAGTGAGCAGATAGACATCGCGAAACTTGTAATCCAGCGGATACATAGCATTCATACGGTCTATAAGCGTCTTCATCTGCCCGCTCATCTCATAATAATAGATAGGAGTGGCCCAGCAGACCACATCCGCTTCCAGCACCTTGGCCATAATGTCGTTCACATCGTCCTTGACCACACATTTGCCCAGCTTCTGGCACCCCATGCAGCCCCTGCAAAACTGTATGTTCTTGCCCACAAGAGAGATTTTCTCCACCTCGTTTCCAGCAGCCCTGGCGCCTTCCACAAAACTGTCAGCGAGCATATCGCTGTTCGAACCGCGACGAAGACTCGTCGAAACAACTACTATTCGTTTCATTACCATTAAAATCTATTATTCTTCGTAACTCGTATTGCCTGTACAAATATAGCAAAAAAA